>JBJEDP010000065.1:0-8765 GCA_051872175.1 Candidatus Limisoma sp. | reverse complement strand
CAAATTGTAATTAGATTTGTGTTTTTGGTTAAAATTTATAATTATTTAAGATAAAACATCCAACCTTTTGGAGATTCTGACAATTGTACCAAAAATCTATTACTTGTGTGCAGTTAATTTGCCGGACATAATCGTGCGGCGCCCTATGGCAAAGTCGACCACCACGCTTTGCACTCCGTTGGCGTCGGGCGGCGTGGCACTGACAACCGTACCGTTGCCGAAGATGCGATGCTCGACGCTCATACCGGTAGCAAATTTGTCGGTAGGCTCGGCGTTTTCGCCGAAAGTCGAATCAATCTCTTGCGCCACGCGACGGGTCAGCGTGTAGAGATACGGATCCATACGGCCTTCGAGGCGAATGAGGTTGTCCTTGATTTCAGTGAGGAATCGCGAGGGCACTTTGTCTTGCTGTGTGCTGATGTTATAGCCTTCGGATTCGGTAAGGAAGAGTTCGTTTTCGGCGCGAGTGATGGCAACATACATCAGACGGCGCTCCTCTTCGAGGGCGGCGCGCTGACGCTCGCGCAACGACCTGTGGCTGGGGAAAATGCCTTCGCTCAAGCCGCAGACAAACACATATGGAAATTCGAGACCCTTGGCTTGGTGCATGGTCATAAGGCGCACGACGTTGCTATTGCTATGCATGTCGACGTTGGTATAGAGTGCAATGTCTTGCAGATAGTTTGTCAGCGAGAGGTCGTCGTCGTGGTCGCCTTCGTAGTTGCGAATGTCGTTGATAAGTTCTTTGACGTTTTCGAGACGTTCTTCTTCCTCGTCGTTGCGAATAAGGTCGGTCAAGCCGGAGCGCGACATGAGGTCTTCGACAAGTTCTGAGATGAGCGAGCCGTTGACGGCTGAGCGCACGTCTTCGATAAGGTCGACAAAGCGCTTGATTTCGGGCTTGTTGAAAGGCGATTCGTCGATGTGAGCGCGCAGCGCGGCATAGAGCGAAGTATGGTCGGCGGCGGCGATGTCGGCGAGTTTTTTTAGCGACACTTTGCCGAATTTGCGCGCCGGGACGTTGATGATGCGCCGCAGCGAGAGGTCGTCGTCGGGGTTGTCTACGAGTTTAAGGTAAGCGAGCACGTTTTTGATTTCGGCGCGTTCGAAGAAGCGAATGCCGCCCCAAATGGTGTAGGGTATGTGGCGTTCGATGAATTCCTTTTCGATGGTACGCGACAGATAGGAGGCGCGATAGAGCACGGCGACGTCGTTGTAGGTGTTGCCGCTGTTCGACTTGACGATGCGCTGAACCTGACGAGTAATCCACGCCGCCTCGTCGCGGTCGTTGCGCGCGTGATAGTGCACGGCTTTTTTGCCTTTTTTATTGCCGGTGACGAGGTCTTTGGGGATTCGATTGCGGTTGTTGGCAATCACCGAGTTTGCAACGTCGAGAATGTCGGGCGTCGAGCGATAGTTTTGCGCGAGGATGATGTCGCGGTCCGACTTAAACTGAACGAACAGATTGGGTCGAGCGCCGCGCCATTCGTAGATGGCTTGGTCGGGGTCGCCGACGATAAAGAGGTTGCCGCACTTTTCGGTAAGAATGCTGATGAGCCGCCAATCGCCGGAGTTACAGTCTTGCACCTCGTCGACCTGCACGTAGTTGAGCGTGGTTTGCCAATATTCGCGAACTTCGTCGAAATGGTCGAGGAGATAAAGTGCAAAGTTGATAATGTCCTGAAAATCGAGCACATAGTATTGCCGTTGCAGATTTAGGTAGTCTACAATCGGCTTAATTTCGACGCTGACATCGTCCAAACCGGGAGCATCCGGAATGAGCAACGTAGCGATGTAATCGGCTTGCGCCTTGAAATTGTTAACGCGGTCGAGAAACAGGCGAACCGTATCTTTTGCACGGTCGAGCCCGTTAGCCTCCATAGCCTGTTTGGCGAGGCTTTTGCAGTCTTCTTCGTCGATGATTCCGAACGATTTGGGGTAGCCGATGCGGAAGATGTCGCGGCGTAGCACCTTTACGCAGAAGCCATGGATGGTGCAAATAAGGTCGTTGGTCAATCCGGCGCCGACAAGACGCGAAATGCGAGTGCGCATCTCTTGTGCAGCCTTGTTGGTAAAGGTCATACAAAGGATGTTGGCGGGATTTACGCCAAGTTCGTCGACGATATAAGCATATCGATGTGCCAAAACGCGCGTCTTTCCGGAGCCTGCTCCGGCAACGACACGTATACGTCCTTCAGTGGCAGCCACCGCTTGCTGCTGCCGTTCATTTAGAGCATAGAACAAGTCAGACTGCATAACCGCCGACGAAGATATTAAAATTCGTCGAACTGCAAGGGCAACAATTCTCTGATGCCGTTGATTACGTATACCTTATCGCGACCGTATAGTAAAATTTTAATGGGATGTCCGGCGAGTTTCTCGTATTCGAGAATCGCCTGACGGCAAGCGCCGCACGGAGGTGTGGGATTTGCCGTAAAGTCGCCCGCCTGCCAAGCGGCAATGGCGAGTTTTTGGAATTTTGCTTCGGGATATTTCGAGTGGGCATAGAAAATGGTTGTACGCTCCGCGCAAGTGCCCGAAGGGAATGCTGCGTTTTCCTGGTTCGAACCGCCAACAATTTTCCCGTTGGAGAGCAACAAAGCGGCACCAACATGGAAATGGCTGTAAGGCACATAGGAATTTTGTGTCATCGCCTTGGCTTTGTCGACAAGAATTCTATCGTCTTCGACAAGTTCTGCATAACTACACACTTGTATATTAGTGGTTATCTTCAGTTCTTCCATAGTTAAAAGGTCATTTATGCAAAAATAATATGGATTTTTCGTTTTGTCAATAGTTTTGCGCGGAAAATTACTTTTGTAAACAAGATACGGCATCGGCGAGGCGTTTTAGGCTATCGAGGAGCACGCTGCGCGGACAAGCCACGTTTAGCCTCATAAAACCATCGCCGCCGGCACCGAAAATAGCGCCGTTGTTGAGCGCCAAGCGGGCATGGTTGATGAACAGGTCGTCGAGACCCGCTCTGTCGAGACCGAGTGCGCGACAGTCGAGCCAAACGAGGAACGATGCCTCGGGCTTATGGGCGTGAATCTGCGGTATGTTACACTCGCAGAAGTCGACCACGGCGTTGATGTTGCCTTCGATGTAGCGGAGGAGTTCTTTGAGCCAAGGTTCGCCTTGAGTGTATGCAGCGCAGGTAGCGACGGTGGCAAACATCGTGGGTTCGCTAAACTCGCAGGCAGCCATCCAAGCGTAGAATCCGTCGCGCAAGGCGGGATTTTTGATGACGCACCAACTGCTGACCAAACCGGGAATGTTGAACGTCTTGGATGGCGCGCCGAGAGAAATGCCGCACTCGACAGCGTCGTCGCCGGTGTTGAAGAGCGGGGTGTAGCGGTGTCCGAAAAGCTCGAGGTCGCCGTGAATTTCGTCGCTGACAAGGATTACGCCGTAGTGTCTGCAGAGCGAAGCCACGCGCGCCACAACAGGGGCTTCCCAAGCGCGTCCGCCCGGGTTGTGAGGGTTGCAGAAAATCATCATCTTGGGGCGAACTTCCGCAATTTGGCTCTCAAGGCTGTCGAAATCAATCTCGTAACGACCGTCGACAAACGTCAAGCGGTTGACCGCCACGCGGCGATGACTGCCTTCGGTAACGATTTTAAAAGGATGATAGACAGGCTCTTGAATGAGCACGACGTCGCCTTCGCGAGTGAAATAATTTACCAAATAGCCGATTCCGCGAACGATGCCCGGCAGAAAAGCCAAATCGGTGCGCTCTACCGCGAGCGAATGGCGACGGCGGCACCAATCGATGATTGACTGCCAATAGTCGTCGCCGGCTGTCGGATAGCCGTAGACGTGGTGGCGTGCGCGCTGCTCAACTGCGTCGGTTATCGCCTTGCACACCTCGAAATCCATATCGGCAACCCACAGAGGCTGCAAGTCGGTTCTGCCAAAATGCTCTTGCAAACCGTCGTATTTCACACACTCGGAGCCTTTTCGGGGCACTATCTCGTCGAAATTCATAGCTATTATTATCGTTATGTTAGTTTTACTCGGCAAAACTAACAAAAAATAAAATGAATTACAAAATAATTCTCAAACTCTTTCACTCATCAACTCATTCACTCATCAACTCTTCAGCATTTCGAACGAGACCATCGAGTTTGGCGCGGCGGACGGCGCTGCGGCGGAACACTCGACGAAACTCGTCGGGCGTCAGCGAGGCGATGTCGTCGACGGTAGCGTTGAGAACAAACTCCGACGGGGCGAATTCGGGCACTGTGGCGGGCTCCGGCGCACGATTGTGCGGGCAGACTTGCTGGCACACGTCGCAGCCGTAGATGTGCCCGCAGAGACGCGTATCGGGTGGCAGCGGACCGCGATGCTCGATGGTCAACGCCGACAAGCAGCGACGGCAGTCTACGCCTTCGCCGGGCGAAAGGGCTTGAGCGGGACAAGCCTCAACGCAACGTCGGCAGTCGCCGCAACCGGCAGTGCATGGTTCGTCGGGCGAGAAAGGGTAGGTTGTGACGATTTCAGCGAGAAAGAAGTAAGAGCCGCGGCGAGGGATGATGAGTTGATTGTTCGTCCCCACGAAGCCGATTCCGGCACGTTGCGCCCAATAGCGTTCGCGGATAGGCGCGGTATCGACGCAGGGGCGGCAGGCGGCGCCGGTGTGCTGAGTTATGAAGTCGGCGATTTGGCGCAGTCGGCTGCGGATTGCGTCGTGATAGTCGTCGCCGTAGGCATAATAGGCGAATTGCGGCAGTTCGGGGCGCTGACGCACGGCGGGATAGTAGTTCATAGCCAACGAAATTACCGTCTGAGCACCGTCGAGAAGGAGCGCCGGGCGGCGACGAATGTCGGCATATTTTTCCATATAAGCGAGGTCGCCGTGTCGGCTGGCGGCAATCCAACGGTCGTAGTCGCAGCATGCCGCGTCGTCGACGTCGTCGGCACGAGCAAATCCGCACGCATCAAAGCCCAACGAAGCCGCAAGCCGACGAATGTCGTCGTTACATAGGGATTGGCAAGAATTGGTAGCCATTTTCCTTAAGCCATTCGATAGCACGCGGCAGAGCGTAACGGAGATTCTGCTCCGACTTTAGAGAATCGTGAAACACGATGATAGAGCCGTTGCGAGTTAAGCGCTTGACGTTGTCGAGCACCTGTTCGCCGTTGAGTTTTTTGCTGTAGTCGCGCGTCACCAGGTCGTACATGACGATGCGCATTTCCGATTTGATGGCAGCGGCTTGCTTCCAGCGAATAATGCCGTGCGGCGGTCGGAACAGCGGGCTGTGGATATATTCGTTAGCCTCGGCGATGTCGGCGATGTAGCGCTTGGTGGTTACGATTGAGCCTTGCAGGTGGTGCATGGTGTGGTTGCCGACGCTATGGCCGCGCTCGACTACCATACGGAATGTGTCGGGATGCTTGCGCACGTTGTCGCCCACCATAAAGAATGTAGCCTTGATGCCATATCGGTCGAGCGTGTCGAGCACCCAAGGAGTAACTTCCGGTATCGGACCGTCGTCGAAAGTAAGGAAGACCGCCTTATGCTTCATAGGCACACGCCACACCGTTTCGGGAAACAGCATGCGGTAAAGCAGTGGTGGTTGTTCGATAAACATAGAATAGATAAGAAACTTGTAAAATGAATAGGTTAAAAAAGAAAGGGTTATGCCCGAGGCGCAGAGCCGTGAACATACCCCTTAAAACATTAGAACTTTACAAAGCCGTTGTATCGGCAGGAACTTCTTCGACAGGAACTTCATCGGAGTCGCCGCTACCGTTTGCCGCGTTGTATTTGTCGAGCAAGCGCTTGAAGTTGACGCCCACCTTGCGCAATTTCTCCGCCATTTGCTCCGTCTTGTCGGGACAAACGTCGTCGTAGAGTTGCAGCAACTCGGTGAGGTAGTAGACATCGATATACATGTCGGTGTTGGTCAACAGACGGTATTGCGACGGCGACAGGCTCTGATAGTAGCGCACATATTGAGCATAGCGCATCAGTTCGCTTTCGAGAAGTTGTGCGGCGTGTGCCGTATCGGCTTTGTTGCCCGATTCAGTGCCGAGCAGGTAGTACAACTGCGCGATGCGCTGACCCATCTGAACCGCGTAGGGAGCGGCGTGGGCGGGCAACTTCGTCTCCATCAGATTGAGAATCGTGCGACAGCGGTTGAATCGGTCTTTCATATATTTCTCAGCCTCGACATATTCCGGCGTGCCCTTTGCTGGCGGCAATTTGCCGGCGATAGTGTCGCTGATGAGCGACTTCGACTGCAGACCTTCAATCAAGAGTTCGTAAGCGAGGTCGACCATCGCGCTGCGCGTGGTAGTGACCATACGGCGCACGGTTTCGTCGAGATAGACCGGGTTGTCGGGCGTCGACTTGTCGATGCCGCCCCAACGGAATTTCTCGGTGATGTTTTTGTAAGCCTTATCGACGTCGACCGCGTAGTCGGAGCCGTTGAAGTCGTTATAGATGGGCTGCACCTCGTAAGCCATACCCGTCGAAGCCATAAAGGGCATCAAGCCGAGATAGTAACTTTCGGGGACGGTCATAGCGAAGTAGATGGGTCGCTTCCAGCCTTGAGAGATGATGTTCGAGATAATGTCGAGACAAGCCACTTTGCTCGAGGTGAGACCGCCGTCGGCGGCAGTGGCTTTGTCGTGCGTCATATCAAACGGGAATATGTCGGTGACGATGTTGCGCTTCGACTCGGGCACAATGCCGTTGGCAATAACCTTGTCGACGTCGACATTTTCGTACATCAGCGGATATCGGAATTCCGGCAGCTTCCAGACGTTATCGTAAGCGCGGTCGCTGTAGAGGAATTTGAGTGCATCCTTGACGGTCACCAGCGTTGAATCGTCGGGCTGGATGAAGTAGTTGAACTGACGTTGGTCGTAAGCAAAAGCATCGTTTGGCGCATACATCTGCAAAGCCTCCGACTCGTAAGCCGGGCGACGCATTTGCTCCATATACCAGTCGGTGGAGAGATACGACAGGTTGACCACGCGCACGTCGGTACGCCAACCTTCCACCTCTTGAGCATACCAAAGCGGGAAAGTATCGTTGTCGCCGTTGGTGAAGATTATGCCGTTTTCGCCGACCGACGACAGGTAGTTCATACCGAAGTCGCGGCAGGCATAGCGTCCGGAGCGGTCGTGATCGTCCCAGGTCTGGCTGACCATCTGCAGCGGCACGATGATGCCCAAAGCAACGGCAACGCCGGCAATGATGGTCTGCATCTTGGCATCGTCGGCAGCCGGAGCTTTTTCTTTGCCGGCAGCCGATTTGTCGCTATAGGCTTTCCACGCCTTGAGGAGGAGTCGCCACAATCCGGCAACGCCCATGCCAATCCAAATGGCGTAGGCATAGAACGAGCCGGCGAATGCGTAGTCGCGCTCACGCGGCTGACTCGGCGTTTGGTTAAGGTAGATAACAATCGCAATACCGGTCATAAAGAAGAGGAAGAACACCACCCAGAACTGCTCAATGCCGCGCTTACCGCAGTAGGCTTGCCAGAGCAGACCGATGATTCCGAGGATGAGCGGCAACATATAGAACACGTTGTGTCCGGCGTTGCCCTTGCCGTAGTCGTCGGGCAAAAGCGATTGGTCGCCGAGGCGCGCGTTGTCGATTACGGGAATGCCGGTAATCCAGTTGCCGTGGGTAATTTCGCCCTGACCTTGGATGTCGTTTTGGCGTCCGGAGAAGTTCCACATAAAGTAGCGCCAATACATGTAGTTGAGTTGGTAGCTGAAGAAATAGCGCAAGTTTTCGGCAAACGTGGGCATAGTCTTCATCTCTTGATATTCCGGAATGGGCTTGCCGTCTTGGTCAACATAGTTGGTTGCGAGCACCGTCTTTGTGTCGATACCGCCCATCCAATCGCTGTAGTTCTTGGAGGCGCCACCGGCATAAAGACGCGGGAAGAGCATATTCATCTCGGGCGTCATCTCGTAGTCCCAAGTGTAGCCAATCATCTTATAGCGGTCGGGCTCGTCGGGGCTGTTCTTGACTTGCTTGCGATATTGCGGCTTGCCAAACTTCTTAACAGCCTGCTGAGTGCCGTCGTCGTTGAGTTGATAGACGATTCCGGCAGTGTAGGCGGGACCGTAGATGAGCGGCGTTTTGCCGTACTGCTCGCGGTTGAGATAGTCGGCAAGAGCGAACACGTTGTCGGGCGAGTTTTGGTCCATCGGTGTCTGCGCATTCGAGCGAATCAGGATGAGCGCATACGACGAATAGCCGAAGAAAATTACGGCAATCGACACAACGATGTTATAGAATATTCGCTGCGGAACGACCTTGCAGAATGAAATCAAATAAACTGCTAAAGCGGCTATCAAAATGCCGGCAACGACAAAACCGTCGCCAATGAAAGGCATGCCTGAGCCGATAATTGCCAAGAAGAACGACAATTTCATACGAACTTGGCTCTTTCCGGTGTGGAACTCGTAGATTGCCCACGCGAAGACTGCGCCGAGCACGAGTGCGTAGATGAGCACACCGCTATTGAAACTCATGCCGAAATCGTTGACGAACAGCAATTCGCTGTATTGCGCAATTTCGACGAATCCCGGCACAAGCCCGTAAAGAATCAGCGCCACGATGACAAACGACACCGCCAACGCTATCAACGAACCTTTGGCATTCGTTTTTTTAAACTTGCGATAGTAGATGACGAGCACAATTGCGGGGATACAAAGCAAGTTGAGCAAGTGCACGGCAATCGACACGCCGATTGTGTAGGCTATGGCGATGAGATAGCGGTCGCTCGACGGGTTGTCGG
>JBJEDP010000064.1:0-8770 GCA_051872175.1 Candidatus Limisoma sp. | reverse complement strand
GGCTTTCAAGGTAGTCGGCGCGATGGTATTTGAAAGCTTCATTGTTGTTATATTCCGTATCGGGAATGAACGAAGCCTTTTCGCTGTCGACAAATTCTATTTCGTATTCCGCGATGACGAGTTCTTCGCTTGTTCCGGCGATGTTGATTACGTTGCCATCGGCGTCTTTACCGTATAGGCGAACGAGGAAAGTGCCTTTTTGCGCCTTGTCGGCGGTAGCCGTAATTGTGCGGGCGAATGTCGTTCCGGCATCACCGCAAGGAGCTTCGACGCTGTTGATAGAGCGGTCGCCGTAGCCGCCATATTCTCCGGTGTAGCCCATAAAGTTGGCAACCGGGATTTCTGTTCCGTTCGTCACGTTGTACGAACGTATTTCATAGCCGTAAACGCTCTTGTAAGAGCCGTCGGCTGCTTTGTAGTAGAGTCCTGACTTGCCGGTTTTGCCGTCTTTCTCCAAAGGCATGGGGAAGTCGAGTCGCACTTGGAAAGGTGCGTTTGTTCGAGCCGTGATATAGCGTTTGTGCTCTTTGACGTATTTCTTGTTATTCTCGGGTGAGCCTGAGAATTCATCGGCGAAAGTTTTACCGTTTTTGACGTGGAAGATGTGTCGACCTGCGATAGCCGGCTCGTAGAGCGTGTTTGTGCCGGTGTCGAGGTTGTAATATTCCCAATAGGTTTGGCTTAAGTCGCAAGCGATATATTTGTCGTCGAAGTCTTCGGTTTCAGGGCAGTAGAACGAAGCGATAGCGCCATATTTTACGTCTTGACCTTCGTCTTCAGCCGACGACCACCAAACACGCGGCATACACATACCCCAAGTGTCGTTTGTAGTCCAACGTTTGTCGGTGGGGTAGGTCGCATTCAGTTTTGTGCAAAAATCGGCGCTGTTGCGGTCGGCAGGCACAAGCCCGAAGTCGGGTTGGCTGTAGGTGGTGTAGCAGTCGCGGAAAGTGCTGCTGAAGTGACGAGCGAAGTAGATGCCCGAGTCGTTGCCCGACACGGTGCCCGTACAGTAAGTACACTCTACAATAGAGTAAGCGCCTAACCAACCTGACAACTGTGCGCTTTCGCTACCGCCGCTGACGTTACATCCGACAGCGTTAGATGTAATGTAGAACGTCGGGTTGCAATTATATGCCGCACAGCCGATAAGACCGCCGGCATTTGCTCCGGTTGCGGTAACCGTACCAAAGACGGCGCACGATTGGATGTATGCGTAGTGGTCGGTTTGCGTCGGGTCGTAGTAGCCGCCGGCAATCGAACCGACGTAGGAATGACCTTTTATGTTGCAATTGTCGAGGATAAGGTTTTTGACTTCGCCTTTACGACCTATACGGCCGAACATACCGACGAAATCCCATATCTCCAAATTGATTGTGAGGTTTTTGATGACGTGCCCGTTGCCGTTGTAAGTTCCGCGGAACGGGTAGTTGTCGTAGATGCCGATAGGGGTGAACGAAACGCCGCTCATGTCGATGTCGGAGTTCTGCTTTACGCGCAAATCGGTTTTGTGTTCATCGTTGACGAGACGTGCCAACTCGACCAAGTCGGCGGGCGTATTCACTTCGAAGTCGTAGTCGAGTGCCGGATTTGTCGACACCGCTTTACCGGCAATTATACCATAGTTGGTTTTGCTGACGCGCTCGGGGTAAGAAACGCAGTCGAGATATTTGCTTGCCGCATCGGTCTCGTAGTCGTACCAGCGGACGAAATTTTGGTGGTAAGCCGCTTGATACCTGAAGTCGGAGAATGGGTATAGCAATACGATGTCGCCGGGAATGGCGTATACGGTATGCTCTTGAGTGTGAGCTGCTTGACGTGAGCCGGATTTGATTCGCGGGTCGTCAGCCGAGGTGAAGTAGTCGTAGCTCGGAATGGTAATGCCGTTGGCAGCGAGTTTGTCGGTGTCGCGCGTCCAGTTACCATTGCTGTCCCAGCCGTTATAGTCGCACCAATTCTGAAGATTGGTGCCGGAAAAATGGCGGTTGCGTTCGTCGATAAAACCGCGGGTGTGTTGGAACGAATATTGGCTGTACTTCGAACTGTAGCCCGATGGTTCGAGCAGTTGGAATTCCGACATTCCCCAATGCCTGTAACCGTTGCAAGTTTCATTGTTGGAAGTTTGCTCGATGATGAAGCGCAATTGGTTGTACGAACCATTGATGTAGAGCGGATTAGAGACCGCTTTCGCCGTCGGCGTATCGTTGCCGAAAGTTGCCGTGGTGATGTAAGTCCATGCCGAGCCGTTAAGGCTACCTTCGACGCGAAGACGCAACGGGTTTTGCGCGGCTGCATATTCGCGGCGCTGAGTGTATGCGTAGATAAACTCGTTGGTGATGACTTTCGAGAGATTAACTTGCAGATAGTGCGCCGACGAAATCGACGTGTTGTCGGTATGCCAGTTCGACTGCCAGAACGTGCCGACGTTGTTGTCGATGAGGTTGTTGAAGTTTGTTCCTTCCGACGGGTCGGATGCATTACTGCTGAATTGTCCGGCGGAGGTGATAAGTGGTGTTACAGAAACTTCGTCGGAGGCTGATGCGTATAGTGTTGAAGCCGTAGCGGTTGCTACGACTAACAGCATTCTCCAAAATATATTAGTCCTATTCTTCATAGTCGTTTAGTTTTCGCGGATAATGAAAAGCATACGTTCGTAGGTGAATTCAACCATGTCGGTTTGCTTTATGGTGAAAGTTAGCGTAACCACGGCGGTTCCTTGGTTGCTGTTGAGGTCGCCGATGATTTCGTTTGTCGTGGCGTCGAATGCCGGGTTGGTGGCAAAAATGCCGTCGGGGTCGCTGATTGATTTGATTTTTGCCGAAATTTGATTGTTGGTGAGTATTTCACCGTCGTAGGCGGCATCATACATATGCGGCGTGATGGTAAATCGACCTTCAGTGCCGAATTTTATGTAATATTCTTCGTTCTTAACTTCTTTAATAACAGCCGGATAACCTCCAATCGGTGGATAGAAGTTGACGTCGATAGAAAGATTATAGTCTGTGATAGTGATTGGGATGTTAATCCAGTCGTTACGATTGATGTAAGTGAGTTCGTGAGTTAGCGCGTAGAGGAGTTCTTCGGCTTTTCCATCGCGCTTAATCGACACTTTGATGACGTAGCGATTGGTGGGATGCGACGTTGCAAAGCCTTCGCGAACGTATCCGTATAGTTTGGTCGCTTCTGCCGTAATTGCTTGGTTGTGGTCCAGTTTTACTGTTGTATATGTCGTACCGTCGAGCGATGTAGAGGGAACGTCGCCGAGGTTGCTGTAGTCGGGGAACATCGGGATTGGTCCCATCGCCATTGGCGAAATATCGATATTGTTGAGCGTGACCGATTTTGTCGATTTGTTTGTCACCTCGTATTGCAACTTTGCGTAAAGGCGCACCACTTCGATGTTGAAAGGTTCGTTGACGCGATTTGTGATAGTTACGTTCTTTTTGCCTGTCATCGGAAGTTTTAGTCCTATAGTCCAACCTGCTCCGGCACCGTATTCCATGCTGTCGAATCCTGTCGGGAGAGTTCCGCCGACAGCGAGGCTACTGATTCCGTAAAGGTCATTGAACCAATCTTCCGTATTTGCAAAAGCGTAGACGGTATATGTTCCTGCCGGGATTTCGGTGCGGAATGTTTCTTCGGTTACGGCATTGGTTTTGCTTGGGTCGCGGTCGACGATAGCGGCTATTGTGCCTGTATTGTCGACGAATATAAGTTTCCAATTGTTGATGTTTTCGTAGTCGTTACCAACCACCTCGTTTGCCGTTACAGGCTTTGTCGAGATGGTAAATTCCTGCGACTCGCCGGATGTCGGTTGTCCGGGTTCGTCGTCGTGACACGCAGTCAGCGGTAACAGTGCGGCTGCAGCAAGAGCGGCAAATATATATGATTTGTTCATAATGACTGTATTACATTATAATAGTAGGCTGTTGACGGAAATTCCAAGCGCGTACGAAAACACGCGACTGGATGTTGTTAGGCTCTCTCATGTCGGGTTTCGGGTCGCCGGGACCGGTGAACGACACGCTGACGCGGTAGATGTTGTTGCGAACGATTGCGTAGTCCATCGGGTAAGTTCCCTGCGGGTCGGATGTCACTGTCGGAGCATGGTGAATCCACATATTGTAGTAGCAAATACCGCCTTCGTAGCAAGTGATTTCCGCTACGTCTTCGGGGTGGTTTGCTCGGTAGGTTTCGGCTGCTGCAAGGCTGTTGAAGTATAGACATTGCTCTTCGGCAAAGTCTTGACGCGACGGGCTGTAGCGCCAGAATGTGCGCCCTGTGGAGTAGTCGTCGGCGTCGATGATTGTGGCATCGCCGTCGGAGTAGACGGTCTCGGGCTCGTAGATTGCGCGAATGGCGAGTCCGGTGAGGAAACGCGAGTCGTTAAGGGTTTCCGACTGTGTATTCTCGTTGACGTAGTCGATTGTCACGTATCGGTTGTCGTTTGTGTTGGCTGACGAGAAACTTCGAGGAGCCTCTGCGCTGAGGAGCGCTGCGAGGCTGTTGGAGGTCGAGAAAATGCCTGTATATGAGTCGCGGAAATAGCCTGCGCGAGTCGTGCCGTACCAGTTGTTGATGTCGATGCCGGCGGAAGTGGATTTAAGCAGCGTAGTCGGCTCGATGACGTAGTTGCTACCGGTTTCATCGCCGCAATATTTGACGTCTTGGAGCGACGTTGCACTCGACGAAACGCGGCGAATCAAGTAAGCGGGCTTTTGCATTGCGTTGACGGGCAGCACGTGCGTTATGTGCGCCCGAGCAATCGTTGCATTCGCCGAGTTGCGGATTGGGAAAACGACCTCGCTCTGCGACTCGTTGTAATAGGTGTCGAGAAAGGCGAAGTCGATGCGAGCGGCTGTGCGTTCGAGGGTTACGGTTGCGATGTAGGGATTGTCTTTGCTGCCGAGTTTTGTGCCCAAGGCGGAAGTTACTTCCACTTTGCCGTCTTCGGCGGTGTTGATGGCATTAGCCATCGTAAATTCGCTGTATAGCGGAATCGAAGATGCGTATTTGTAAGTGTTTTCGACGAGGTAGTCGCGCACGTCGGCGAGGCGATTCAGCGAGGTGATGTCGCCCAAGTTTGCCACGGCAATAATCTTGTCGCCTTCGGTCGGGACGAATCCGTTGAGCGGATAAGCCTGTGTAGCGGCTGCGCCGTCGGCAAGGTCAAGATTTATGTTGTCGATAAATAGCGAACCGACGATTTCGGTGTCGTCGGGCATGTCCAAGCCTCTATCGCCGGCGTGGTAGAAGAACAGCGAGAGGTTTTTTATCTCGTTTTCGTGACGGATTCCCGCTTCTTCGCCGTCAATGTTGGCGGTTGCCCGCGTTTGCGACGGTGCGTTGATGATGAGGCTTATGTAGGTTGTGGCCTCCTGATTGTCGTAGTTGATAATGCTGCTATCGTCGCTACAACTGAACAGCCCTGCGGCGCAAAGCGCTATTATTGAGCTTAATAGTTTGTTGAATTGCATTTTATTCAATAACATTTTGTTACTATCGCATATTTGCGTTTAATGAACTAATCTAACCCGCTAATTCCAAATGAAAAAATCATTAGTTAGCATTCCCGATTTTGCAGTGCAAATTTACTGACATTCGAAGATAGAGAATGAATATTCACAACTAAATAATGTTAAATGTCGGTATTGCCACCTTATTAATATAAAAAGAATGCCGAATGGATGGCTGTCCATTCGGCACTCTTTTGGGTAGATTATCTGCTACTTAACCAATGCTGCAGTGTCGCAGGCAATCATATATTCTTCGTCGGTGGGAATCACCACGACGCGCACTTTCGAGCCTTCGCGAGTGAGTTCGATTTCTTCGCCGCGGGTCTTGTTTTTCTCTGCGTCGAAGTCGATGCCGAGGTACTCGAGTTGACGGCAAATTTTCTCTCTTGTGCCTGTTTGGTTTTCGCCGACACCGCCGGTAAATACGATGACGTCGACGCCGCCGAGAGCGGCTGTGTAGGCGCCGATATATTTGGTGATGCGATATTCATACATGTCGAGAGCGAGTTGAGCACGTGCGTCGCCGGCAGCAACAGCATTTTCGATGTCGCGCATATCCGACGATACGCCCGAGATGCCGAGCACACCGCTCTTCTTGTTGATGAGTTTCTGCATGTCGGCTGTGCTGAAGCCCTCTATCTGCTGGATGTAGAGCAGTGCGGCAGGATCGACGTCGCCGCAGCGTGTACCCATCATCAGACCTTCAACCGGGGTAAGACCCATCGATGTGTCGACCGATTTTCCGTCTTTGACGGCGGTAATCGAGCCGCCGTTGCCGATGTGGCAAGTGATGATGCGTTGAGCCTCAAAGTCGAGTCCGAGGAAGTCGCAAGCGCGGCGCGACACGTAGCGATGGCTTGTGCCGTGGAATCCGTAGCGACGAATGCCGTATTTCTCGTAAGCCTCGTAGGGCAGGGCGTACATATAGGCGTAGGCGGGCATTGTTTGGTGGAATGCCGTGTCGAATACGCCGACTTGCGGTACGTCGGGCATAATGGCGCTGATGGCTTCGATGCCGGTGATGTTTGCCGGGTTGTGAAGCGGTGCAAGGTCGTAGCACTCCTTAACTTTGGCAATCACTTCGTCGGTGATAATCACGCTGGTGTTGAATTTCTCGCCGCCGTGCACGATACGATGACCTACGGCATCGATTTCGCCGAAATCTTTGATGCAGCCGTATTTCTCGCTTGTGAGGTTGTCGAGAATCACGCGAACAGCCACTTCGTGGTTGGGCATCGAGGTTGTGATTGTGACTTTTTCGCCGTTGAATTTGAATTTAAGGAAAGAGTCGGGCAAGCCGAGCTTCTCGACGCCGCCTTCAGCCATTACGTTTTGGTTAGCGCCGTCGAGGTCGATTAGTTTATATTTGACAGACGAGCTGCCGCAATTTAATACAAGAATTTTCATTTCGTTTATTTAGCGTTGATGCTTTGATTGCAAGTGATGACGATGGTTTTATAGATGTCTTCGGGGCTGCAACCGCGCGAGAGGTCGTTGACGGGCTTAGCCAAGCCTTGGAGAATCGGGCCTACGGCTTGCGCGCCGCTGAGACGTTGCACGAGTTTATAGGTGATATTTCCCACGTTGAGCGACGGGAAAACGAGCACGTTAGCCGTGCCGGCAATGTCGCTTTGCGGAGCTTTTTGAGCGGCTACCGAGGGAACGATTGCCGCGTCGGCTTGCAATTCGCCGTCGAGGGGAAGGTCGGGCGCCATTTCTTTGGCGATGCGGGTTGCTTCGATAACTTTGTCGACAGCGGGATTCTTTGCGCTGCCTTTAGTTGAGAAGCTCAAGATAGCCACACGCGGGTCGATGCAAGCAATGTTTTTTGCAGTCTCTGCAGCCGAAACGGCAATTTGAGCCAATTCTGCGGCGGTCGGCGAGGGCACTACCGCACAGTCGGCAAATACGAGAATTCCGTCGGTGCCGTAGGGGCAACCTTCAGGGAGAAGCATAACGAAAGCTCCCGAAACAACGCTGATGCCTTTCTTAGGCTTAATCACTTGGAACGCTGCGCGAAGCACGTCGCCGGTGGTGTGGAGAGCACCCGACACTTGGCCGTCGGCGTCGCCGTTTTTAATCATCAAGCAACCCAGGTAGAGCGGGTCGAGCACCTTACGGCGTGCGTCGTCGATGGTTACGCCTTTGGCTTTGCGAAGTTCGTAGAAGAGTTGTGCATATTTTTCTGTAAATTCCGCATCTTGGGGGTCGACAAGCGTCGCCGAGTCGATGTGTGTTAGTCCTAACTCTGCCGCTTTTGCACGAATTTCGTCGGGATTACCAATGAGAATGATATTGGCAACGCCGTCGCGAATAATCATTTCTGCAGCTTTGAGTGTACGTGGTTCTGTGCCTTCAGCGAGAACGATGCGCTGTTTGTTTTCTTGTGCTGAACGAATCAGCCTGTCGAATAAAGCCATAACTATTTTATCTATTTTTAGTTCGCACGTTTAGGCAAACCGCTTTCGGCGGCTTGCCCGGTTTTCACTGTGCAAAGTTACGCAAATTTTTGCGAATCGGATTTCTTCTTTTCTTACTTTTTCAGCAAGTCGCGAATTTCGGTAAGCAATTTGATGTCGGCAGCAGGTTCTGCAGGCTTTTCCGCGGGCTTTTCTTCCTCTTTACGTTTGAGTTTGTTGATGCCTTTGATTGCCATAAAGATAACGAAGGCAATAATCAGGAAGTCGACAATCGTTTGGATAAACGAGCCATAGTTGATGGAAATTTCGGGCGAAACGACGTTAGCACCGTCCATAACAGCTTGACGGATAACCCATTTGAAACCGGTGAAGTCGGCATCGCCGCTAAGTGCGGAAATTGCCGGCATAACGACGTCGCCAACGAGCGATGTCACGATTTTGCCGAACGCGCCGCCGATGATTACACCGACTGCCATATCTACCACGTTGCCTTTTACGGCGAATTCTTTGAATTCTTTAATGATTTTTTTCATAGCCTGTTGCTTTTGTTTTGTTTCTGCGAAGTTAATGCAATTTAATGAATTTTACAAAAAAATCGTAGCGCTTAATGCACTACGATTTTAAATGACTTATCGGCGAGTTCTACGAGGTAGACGCCGGGAGCGATGTTGAGAGTGTAATGCATCCGGTCGGGGACGACTTGCCTGAGCAGACGTCCGTCGATGCCGTATACTTTCACTGTATTGTCGCGAGCGCCGACAATGACGATGCTTTGACGGCTGCCGTAGACTGTCGTTTCAGTCGATGTTATGCCGTCGACTGCGCCTTGTTAGA
>JBJEDP010000063.1:0-1916 GCA_051872175.1 Candidatus Limisoma sp. | reverse complement strand
CATTTGGGTGGTTGCTTCGCTGGTGCTCCGACTGATGCAACACTTCGGTGTCAACATTCTGAAATTCACCATCCTCTCGGGCACATTTGCTCTCGCCCTGGCATTTGCCGGCAACGACTTGGTGAACTTCATCGGCGTGCCGATGGCGGGCATCGACAGTTACATCCTTGCCCTCGAAAGCGGTAACACCGAAATGCTGATGACGCAACTTGCCGAACCGGCGCACGTCAACGTTTGGCTGCTCGTCCTCAGCGGTATCATCATGGCTGCGACGCTATTCCTCTCGCGCGACGCTATGAAAGTCGCCGAAACGCAAATCAACCTGTCGTCGCAAAACGACGAAGACGAACGCTTCGGCTCATCGCGAATCTCTCGCGCTATGGTCAACACAGCCATCAACCTCAACAAAATCTATAACGCCATCATACCGAAATCGGTGCAAGACCGCATCAATCGTCGCTTCGAAGCCGACGCAAACGCCGACAAGTCGATTTCCTACGACGCCATCCGCGCCATCGTCAACCTCACCGCGGCATCGAGCCTGATTTGCTTGGGAACGTCGCTGAAGTTGCCGCTGTCGACCACCTACGTCATCTTTATGGTTGCCATGGGTTCGTCGCTCGCCGACCGCGCTTGGGGTCGCGACAGTGCCGTCTACCGCATCACCGGCGTGATGGTTGTTATCATGGGATGGTTCCTCACGGGGCTTGCAGGCATCACGCTCTCGTTCATCGTCGGCATTCTGCTCTGCTGGGGCGGCTGGATTTCGCTCGTCGCACTCGTCGTGCTCTGCGGTTACATCCTCTGTCACAACTTGATTTTCAAGAAAAAAGAAAAAAAAACCATTGTCGCTGAACCGCTCATTAAGTCGGGCGACGCCGACCGCGACACGCTCTACTCGTGCACACAAGAAGTGTGCTCGACGATGGAACAAATTTCGAGCATCTACAACCATATGCTCGTGGCTCTCTTCACCGAAAACCGCCGACTGCTCAAAGAAACCACCATACAATCGGAAGAGCTATATCACTTGGCTAACGAACGAAAATATCACATAATCAAGACGCTCAAGCAACTCGAAGACCAGAAAGTGGAAACCGGACACTTCTACATTCAGGTGGTCGACTACCTCACCGAGGTAACCAAAGCCCTACTCCACTGCACGCGTCCGGCATACGAGCACATCGAAAATCGTCACAAAGGATTTACCCAAGAGCAAATCTACGACCTCAAGGTGGTCAACGACGGCGTTGATGCGATTTTCAACAAAATCAACTCAATGCTGCGCGACAAAGACTTCTCCGACCTTGGCTTGGTGCTCGAAATGCGCGACCAACTCTTCGTCCGCATCGCCGACGCTATCAAAAACCAGCTTCACAGGCTTAAAGAAGACCACGTCAGCACGAAAGCAAGCGTTCTATACCTCAACATACTCAACGAAACAAAGACTATGGTATTGCAATCGCGCAACCTAATCAAGTCGCAAGCCTACTTCCTCGACAAAGTGGAAAACCACGATGCTACCGAGAAAAAAACTTCCGACGCAGTATAAAAAGCAAAACAAACAAAAGAGTACTATGTCTAAATTATGACCTCAAATCTAATGCCCCTCATAAAGGCTGCAATGTGATGCATTGCAGCCTTTTTTGTGTCCGAACAGGTAATATTCGCATTCTCAAGCAGCTACTGAAAGTTTGTCAGTTTCGAAAACTCGTAAAGCGCTGAATTTCTGAAAGTTTTCCAAAAATATTTTTATTTACTTGATTTTCAGCCGATTAAAAAATTCAATAGTGCAAAAAGTTATCCAAAACGAAAATTGTTTTGCAATTTCGAAAATACATATTATCTTTGCGCTCGAATAACGAACCCACGCAAAAACAAAGATAGGAAAAATGATAACAACTGTTGAAAAGCGA
>JBJEDP010000062.1:0-8963 GCA_051872175.1 Candidatus Limisoma sp. | reverse complement strand
CGAGATATTGGCTCTGTTCCGCTGGTATGAGCGCGGTCTTAAAGGTATGCCGTGGCTTGCGGCTTTGCTGGCTTCGGGTGCTATTCTCACGAAGGGTCCTGTAGGCGTATTGCTGCCGGCAATTGCGTTGGGATTGTTCTTGCTCGCCGATGGTCGCGGACTCAAAGCGGCTGTGGTGTGCGGCTTTAAGTTGGCTATTCCTTCGTTGGTTTTGCCTGCGTTGTGGTATTTGGCGGCATATCGCCAGGGTGGCGAACAGTTCTTGGACCTCGTTTTGGAAGAAAACGTGGGCAGATTTTTAGGCAAGATGACTTACGAGAGTCACGAGCACAGCCCGTTCTACACGATTCCGATGTTGCTTTCCGGACTTCTTCCGTTTACGCTTTTGCTTGTTTTCTGCCTGCCGGTGCTGAAATATCGGTCTGCGAAAACGATTATGGAGCGCATACGAAACGGGATACAACGATTCCGCGGACTTGATGCATGGCATCGCTATGCGGCAATTGTGGCGGCTCTGATTTTTGTGTTCTACTGCATACCGAAGAGCAAACGCGGCGTCTATTTGCTGCCGATGTATCCGTTTGTTGCGTTGCTGGTAGCCGATGCTATGATGTGGGCATACGACCGTCATAGACGCGTTGTCGGCGCCTTCGCGGGCACGATGACTGCAATAGCCGGACTGCTGGTTGTTGCGATGTCGACGATACGTTTCATCGACCCGCAGATGTTGGGCACGTCGCGCTCGGCACGCCGAATGGCTTCGCAGTTGACGAGCTTGCAGGCGGTCGACGATTCGGTGCTCTACATCGCGTCGATAGTACTCTTGGTTGCTGCCATTGTGACGGTTATCGCTATGCGTCGGCATCGCCTTGCGAGCATTGTCGGAGCATTATTGCCGTGGATTTGCACGACGATAGCAATCGATGCTGCCGTCAATCCCGCTATCAAGAACAGTGTGCCCGACTACGATTTTGCGATGAAAACGCGCACGTTGCTCGGTGGCAATCCGGCATATTATTTCTGTGCCGACGATGAGGAAGAGAACGTGTTTACGGTCGATTTTTACCTTGACGACCGCGTCGAAGAGTTCCGCACGGCAGCGGAATTGCCCGCGAAGGGATACATCTTCTTCAAGGAGCACAATTTGGCGAAAATCGACAGTGTAATGGAGGGAGTCAACACGCAAAAAGTGCTCGAAACGCCTAACGAATTTACGTGCTTTAAAGGTAAGATTTATCTTTATCGGTTCGAGAAGCGCTGATGCGAGGATAGTGGCACCTGCGGTGCGGTTAGAAGGCACCTGCGGTGCGGTTAGAAGGCACCTGCGGTGCGGTTAGAAGGTTATAAGGTTATAGGTATTTACCTCTTACCTCTTACCTCTTACCACCTCCTTTGCGGTAAAAAATCTGCGGCTGGGAAAAACAAATATGAAAACTTGCGTTTTCACTTTGTTTTTCGCTCGATTTGCACTACTTTTGGATAAAGTAGGCTGCGGCTCGGAGAAATCAATCTGAAAAACTTCGTTTTTCGCTTGCTTTTTCGCTCGCCTTGCACTACTTTTGACCCCGAAAATAATCGTCGGCGAACAAAATGTGTGTCGCAGGCGTTAATAGAGTAGTATGGACAACGAAACAAAACAATCGAAGTTAGACCTACGCTATATACGGATGGCGCGGATATGGGCTGAAAACTCGTACTGTCGCCGTCGTCAAGTGGGCGCGTTGATTGTAAAGGACAAGATGATTATATCCGACGGATTCAACGGCACGCCGTCGGGGTTCGACAATGTGTGCGAAGACGGCGACAATCACACGTTTCCGTATGTGCTTCATGCCGAAGCTAACGCCATAACAAAGGTGGCGCGAAGCAACAACAGTAGCGAGGGTGCCACGCTATACGTCACGGCTGCTCCGTGCATCGAATGTGCCAAACTGATTATACAAGCAGGCATCCGACGCGTGGTTTTCAGCGAATATTATCGCATTGCCGACGGATTGGAATTGCTCAAAAAAGCAGGAATTGAATGTGTATTTGTCGACGATTCTAAAAAAGAAGACTAAATAACGACAACTAAACAAGGATACGAAAAAAGTTTATCGAATGAGACTGAAACATAACCCGATAATTTGGTTTCCGCTGGTTATTGCAGCATCGATTGTGCTCGGAATAATTGTTGGAAACCACATTTCGACAAAGAAATTCATCACCGACAAAGACCGCAAAATCAACACGGTGCTGAATCTTATCGAGAGTGAATATGTCGACACGGTCGACATCAAGGAACTCGTCGAGCTGACGATTCCGAAAATCATCTCGAATCTCGACCCCCACTCCTACTACATTCCGGCGAAGGACGTTCGCGCCACCAACGACGACCTGAACGGGTCGATTAGCGGCATCGGCATCACCTTTTCGATGCTCAACGACTCGGCTCATGTGCTGGAGATAGTGCCGGGCGGTCCGGCTGAAAAGGCGGGAATTCTTGCCGGCGACCGGATTATTACGGTCAACGACTCGTCGATTGTCGGCCCGACGATTTCGTCGGAGAAGGTGCAGTCGATGATTCGCGGCGAGCGCGGCACAAAGGTTAAAATCGGCATCCGCCGCAACAACAGTCGCAAACCGCTGTCGTTCGAAATCACCCGTGGCGACATTCCTATCAACACCGTCGACGCAGCCTATATGCTCGAAAAAGGCATCGGCTACATCAAAGTCAACAAGTTCGGACGCTATACCTACGACGAATTTTTGACGGCTCTGGTCAGCCTCAGCGAAGAGGGCGCCACGAAGTATGTCGTCGACCTGCGCGGCAATGCCGGAGGTTTTATGGAAATGGCAACGCTGATGGCTAACGAATTCTTGTCGAAGGGCGAACTGATAGTCTACACGAAGGGACGCGACTCGCGTGAGAACATACAGGTGTGGAGCGACAACAACGGCTCATTCCACGACGCCCAACTGGCAGTGCTCATCGACGAATATTCGGCATCGGCGAGCGAAATCTTTGCCGGAGCCATCCAAGACAACGACCGCGGTCTGGTAATCGGCCGCCGCTCGTTCGGCAAAGGACTGGTGCAAAAACAGACCTACCTGCCCGACAGTAGCGCAATTCGTCTGACGATTGCCCGCTACTACACGCCGTCGGGACGCTGCGTGCAGAAAGACTACAAAGCAGGCGACGAAAGCACCTACTCGATGGAACTCTACGACCGTTACAGCAACGGCGAAATCTTCAACGCCGACAGTATCAAAATCGACAAAAGCAAGATATTTACCACCGTCGGCGGACGCACCGTCTATGGCGGTGGCGGCATCATTCCCGACATATTCGTACCCACCGACACCACCGGCATGACGTCCTACTACGTGGCTTGCGCCAACAAGGGATTGCTGCAGCGTTATGCTTTTGCCTACACCGACCTCAATCGCGACCGCTTTAGCAAGATTAAAGACGTCGACAAGCTGATGCGCATCCTGCCAAGCGACGACGCGTTGACCTACGACTTTATCATGTATGCCAAAGACAACGGCGTGCCCGTGCGCTGGTTCTACATCAATATGTCGCGCAAACTCATCGCTCGCCAACTCAAAGCACTGATTGCCCGTGACGTGATTGGCGCCGAAGCAGGCTACCGCATACAAAACAAGTACGACAACACCGTACAGGCTGCCGTCAAAGCCCTCAAAGCAGGCAAAGCAGCGCCTCCCGTCACCGTGGGAAGCTCGAACGAAACCGACAAAACAGCAAAGAATGGACAAAACCGAATTACGCAAAATTGTCCGTCGCCGCAAGGCGGAAATGGGCTCCGACGCGAAGGTTCAGGCAGAACGACAAGCCACGGCTCGGCTAATGGGCTTGCCGGAGTTTGTTAGCGCACGCACTGTGCTGGCTTACCACGCCTTGCCCGACGAGCTGAGCACGGCACAAATGCTTGCCGCAGCCGCCGACAAAGAGTTATACCTACCGCGCGTCAACGGCGACGAACTCGAAATCGTTGCCTACAATCCGGCTTCTTTGGCTTGCGGCGCTTATGGCATTCAGGAACCCGTCGGCGACACGACTGTCGAGATTGAAAGTATCGACGCCGTAATCGTACCCGCGATGGCATACGACCGCTCAGGCAACCGCCTCGGACGCGGCCGTGGCTACTACGACCGACTGCTCACCGGCTCACGATGCCGAAAAATCGGCTTCGTCTACGACTGTCAGATTGTCGACTGCGTGCCCACCGACCGATTCGACGTTGCCGTCGACGTAATTGTAACCGATAAACAAATCATCCGATATTAACCGCTATGGCTTTAGTAACACCCCAAACTCGTCTCGCCGACGTCATCGTGGCAGAACCGTCGGTAATCCCCGTTGTCAACCGCTTCGGCATCTCGCTTGGCGTGGGCGACAAAACCACCGACGAGATTTGCCGTGCACGCGGCATTGACGTCAACTTTTTCTTGACAATCATCAATGCCTATATTTTCGAGTCGTTCTATCCCGACAAGCATTTCCAATCGTTCGGCGCTCGCGAAGTGATTGACTACCTCCGACAGACCAACGAGTCGTACGTGCGCAATCAACTGCCCAACATCGAACGCCACTTCAACGCACTGATAAGCCGTAGCAACTCCGACAACAACCTGTCGCTGCTCTTCGACCTCTACAAAGAAGTGCGCGCAGCCATCGAGCAACGCATCAAAGACGATAACCCGTGGTTCGACCGAATACTCCACCAAGAGAGCAACATCGAAGCCGGAGCCATCCAAATCAACCCCGACGACGTTAACGCCGACAACGACGATGCCATCAGCGACACCCTCGACGACCTGGTTAATATGTTCGTGATTCACCTCCGCGGCGACTACGATGCAAACCTCTGCCACGCCGTGCTCTTCGCCATCATCAGCTTGAAAAAAGACATTTGCCAGAACAATCGCATTCGCAACCGCGTGCTCTACCCGCTGTCGAAAGCCATTGACAAAGCATACAACAAATAACGATGGCTACTCGAGTAAACATAATAACCGGCGACGCGCTGCTGGCTGCCGGCATCAAGCACCTGCTGCGCAACCTGTTCGGAATCGATGCTACAACGATGACCGCACCACCCGAAAGCGGTGCCGCCGAGCAGTCGTGCGAACTTACCATTACCGACTGTAACAGCTTTGCCACCAATGCATCCTACTTTGTGCCGCGCCGCAACCGCGTACTGCTAATCACCGACGGTGAAACGCTTGCAGACCAAGGCATTGCCACCCTGAACCGCCGTGACACTGAAGACGCCATAATAGAACGTCTCGCCGACGTTGTGCGCCGCTCATGCGCCACCGCCGACGACTCAAACCAACTCTCACAGCGCGAAATCGAAGTGCTACGGTTCGTTGCCCAAGGGCTTCTCAATAAAGAAATTGCCGACCGACTCAACATCAGCATCAACACCGTGCTGAGCCACCGCAAAAACATAACCGCCAAACTCGGCATCAAAAGCGCCTCCGCCCTTAGCGTCTACGCAATCATCAACGGATATATTTAGCCGACTGATGGAATATATAAAGCTGTAAAATAAGGGAATTCTTGCGTACTTTTTTTGTGCATTGTCACACTTTTCGTCTGTAAGCGTGACAGTTTTTCCGCATATCACAACCTCTTACCTCTCACCACAAACGCAAATAGCCGTCGCCCGGTGGGGCAACGGCGTCGCTATTCAGTCGTTTAACCGAATTATTTGCCTGCGATAGAGTGTGACACTGTCAAACGTGCGCGACCTTTTGCGCGACGACGTGCCAATACCTTACGTCCGTCGGGAGTAGACATTCTCTCGCGGAAGCCGTGCTTGTTCACTCTCTTTCTGTTCGATGGTTGGAAAGTTCTTTTCATTGCGTTTTTATCTTATTTCGTTATTATTCCTCTTTACGGACTGCAAAATTAGTCAGATTTTTTAGAATAACAAAACTTTATTGCCACAATTATCGAAAATGTTCGACACTTTTTAGCAAATCGCGGTCTTTTTTGACTCCGGCGCGTGCCAAAAAGGTGCAAATCATAGCAAAAGGCACGGCGAAAGCTCCAAGTGCCACCTTCACTACTGCGTCGGCGGGAAGCATCACAACCTGCACAACGGCAACAGCCACAGCTGCCAGGTAGAGAAGTTCGAGCACCGAGCAGAGTTGCATTTGCAATTTCAGGTTCTTATACTTAAAAATCGTCAGCAGCGAAAGCAACGCACACACGTCAGCCAAAATAAAATAGGCTGTCATACCGGATTGCGAACTTTCAGCGCCTAACACGGTTGCAAACGTCACGTCGGTCACTCCGGTTACGTCGCCGATGGTCATCACCGGAACAAAATTTGCAACAATCATCAAAATTACCGCTATCAGAAGATAGACGGTTTGCCATCTTTGTAACACCATAATATTCAGATATTTTTGTTTATTCTATTTGTTAAAATCGTCGAAGTTGATGGAGTTGCTCTGCTCGCGCTCACAGCGGCGATTGTGGTAGCAACGTCGGCACATCGCCATATACTTGTCGTCGCCACCGATTTCGACCTGTTCGCCGTCGAGAATCACATCGCCGTTGCGGTCGATACGCGCGTTGACGATGGTTTTACGGCCGCAAGTGCAAGTCGACTTGATTTCGTCGATAGTGTCGGCGAGCTCAAACAAGCGACGCGAGCCCTCGAAAAGGTGCGTCTGGAAGTCGGTACGCAAGCCGTAGCACATCACGTTAACGCCGTAGTCGTCAACAACTTGCGCCAGCTGGTCGACCTGCTCAGCTGTCAAGAATTGGCTTTCGTCGATGAGCACCCATTCTTTCAGTCTGCCCTCGCTTTCGAACATTTCGACGAGCATTTGATACATATTCGTGTTCGGATAAATCCAACAGCAGCGGCGCTCGATGCCGATACGCGAGCGAATCACGCTATCCTTTTCGCGGTCGTCGATTACGGGCTTCATGCAGACGTAGTCCATCTTGCGTTCTTCGAAGTTGTATGCCGTAGTGAGCAGCAAGGCGGTTTTTGCCGAGCCCATCGTGCCGTAGCGGAAATATAATTTTCCTCGTCGTTGAGATTTTTCGATATTCATTATTTACAGTTTTTGTTTGGCGGTTGTAAAATTAGTACAAATCTGCCGAAGCCACAACCCTCCGAGCGCAAAACTTCACCAATCTTGGCTATAACCGTCTGAACCTCAAAGGTTATATAATATGTAAAAAAAGTCGCCGGACGTTAGAGATTAACCTTTACCGCGATGGTGGGATTGAAGAAAAATTTACGGTGAGTCGACGCCGGGTAGACGAAGTTGTTCGACAACTCCCACTCAGTGCCGACCGACAATTTCGGGATGATGTTATACCAAAACTGCGGTTCTGTGACAAACACCAATCCCTTGCATTGACGACCCGATGCCGCCCAACGCGGACGATAGCCGTACCACAAGTCGGCAAAGCCGGAGAATGTGAGTTTAGACTTGCAGAAAGTAATTCCCCACACGGTAGTAAGTTGGAACGACGAAATGGCATCGAGATCATTTCCGGCGAAATACTGCTTGTAAAGCGCCTGCAGCGACCACGTGCGGCTAAAATCCGAGTTATGCCAATTGTATGCCGGACCGAGAAGGGCAGCGTGCTGGAAACTTCCGCCGCAGTTCAATCCGCCATCGTATTCTAAGTGAGCCGCCCACGGTTTATCCTTTTTGAGCGTAAATTCTCGGCTGATTTCCGTGTATGCTCCCGACATGCCATGGCTGCGGAGGTCGAGGTCGACGAAATAGTACCACGAGCCTAAGCGGTCTGCCTTAAACTGCTCCAAAGTAGCTGTAACAAACTGACGCTGAGGCTCGTCATCGCTGTAGACGTGCCGCCCGAGGTCGTAATGAAGTTGAATGTTTTGGGCATACGCCGGTGCGATACTCACAAGGATAGCCACAAAGGCTGTAATTTTAAATGCTTTCATATTCAATTTTTAAGGTAATTTCTCTGTTTTTAAGGTAATTTTCCACGCAGAAAAGGACTGCAAAATTACAAAAATAAGTTGTTATGGCAAAATCGCGACAAATTTGGCAAAAAACAAGCAATAAAATGTTGTCGGATTGCAAAAAAGGTATTACCTTTGCCGAGCCATTACAACCGAGCTGCGCGTTACCGGCGCACAAAACAAAATTGACGAAATAAAAAAGATATAAGAAATGAAAAAAGATCTTCATCCATCAAACTATCGCGATGTGGCGTTCAAAGACATGTCGAATGGTGAAACTTTTATCACCCGTTCAACAGTGGCTTCAAAAGAAACCATCGAAATCGATGGCGTAACTTATCCGTTGGTAAAACTTGAAATCACGAGCTCTTCGCACCCGTTCTTCACAGGTAAGCAGAAGTTAGTCGATACAGCAGGTCGTGTAGATAAGTTCATGAGCCGCTACGGCAACCGTCTTAAGAAATAAGACATTAAACAACAATCCTCAAAACAGCATCAACGCGCAGCCGTGGTCAAGCGACCGAAGCTGCGCGTTTTGTTTTCGTAGAAATGCAGAAGTCAGCGCAAGTTTGAGTTGTAGTAGTCGGGGTTGCCGGTGACGTTTTCGCCGACGAACGGCGGAAGGTCGTAAGCGGTGTTGCTGTCGGGCAACTCGATTTCGGCAACGACGAGTCCGCGTCGAGGACTCGAAAACTCGTCGACTTCCCAGCGATGTCCGCGAAAGTCGACGATGTAGCGCACCTTATCGATAATCGGAGGCTGACAGAGCGCAAGCAGTTCGCGAGCATCGTCGACGGGGATTGGATATTCGTACTCACGGCGCGAGTCGCCTCGGTTGCGAGTTTTGATGGTAATCATGCCGACGTCGTCGGCAATGCGTATGCGAATTGTGTGGTCGGGGCAGCGCGACAAGTAGCCCTGACTGATGTGAATCGACCGAGTCGACATTTGTCGATAGGAATCGTCGATAACGGTATATTTGTGCTCTAT
>JBJEDP010000061.1:4759-8995 GCA_051872175.1 Candidatus Limisoma sp. | reverse complement strand
TAACTTGTGAAAAACTAAACAAACAGGCTCAAAAATATATGGCAGAAGACAAAAATATAGACATTCACGAAGACGTGCGCTACGACAGTAACGACATTATGACGCTCGACTGGAACGAGCACGTACGGTTGCGCCCGGGTATGTACATCGGAAAACTCGGCGACGGCACTCACGACGATGACGGTATCTACGTGATTCTCAAGGAAGTGCTCGACAACAGTATTGACGAGTATGCGATGGGCTACGGCAAGCAAATCGACGTGACGATAACCGAAGAGGGCGAAGTGACGGTGCGCGACTACGGGCGCGGCATTCCGTTGGACAAGGTGTTCGACGTGTCGTCGAAGATGAACACGAGCGGCAAGTTCGATTCGTCGGCGTTCAAGAAGTCGGTCGGACTGAACGGCGTGGGCATCAAGGCAACGAATGCGCTGTCGTCGGCGTTTGTCATTTCGTCGTTTCGCAACGGCGAGGGCAAGACGGTGAAGTATGAGCGCGGCTTTGTGGTCGAAAACGGTGATGTCTATGCTACCGATGAGCCGAACGGCACGTATGTGCGTTTTCTTCCCGACGCCGAGCTCTTCAAGGGATTTAAGTTCCGCGAAGAGTATGTCGACAGTATGATGCGCAACTACTCGTTTCTCAACACGGGTTTGACAATCAACTTCAACGGCAAGAAATTTCATTCGCGCCACGGTCTGCTCGACTTGCTGAAGGAGAATATGACCAACGAGCCGCTTTACCCGATAATCCATTTCGTGGGGACCGACATCGAGGTGGTAATCACCCACGCCTCGCAGTATGGCGAAGAGTTTTACTCGTTTGTCAACGGTCAGCACACCACGCAAGGCGGCACGCATCTGTCGGCGTTCCGCGAGGCGGTAGGGCGCACGATTAAGGAGTTCTACAACAAAGGATTCGAATATTCCGACATTCGCAACGGTATGGTTGCGGCGATAAGCGTGAAGGTCGAGGAGCCGATTTTCGAGTCGCAGACGAAGGTTAAGCTGGGCTCGCGCGACATGAGCCCCGGCGGACCGACCGTGGCGAAATTTATCGGCGATTTCTTGAAGAAAGAGCTCGACAACTACCTCCACATCAACGGCGAAACGGCGGAGATTATGCTTCGACAAATCCAGGAGTCGGAGAAGGAACGCAAAGAGATTGCCGGAGTGGCGAAGAAAGCCCGCGAGCGTGCCAAGAAGGTGAGCCTGCACAACCGCAAACTTCGCGACTGCCGCATACACTATAACGACGCGAAGGGCGAACGCCGCGACGAGTCGATGATATTCATCACCGAGGGCGACTCGGCGAGCGGCTCTATCACGAAGATTCGCGATGTCGAAACACAGGCGGTGTTCTCGCTTCGCGGTAAGCCGTTGAACACGTTCGGCAAGACGCAAAAGGTGGTCTACGAAAACGACGAATTCAACTTGCTTCAGGCAGCGCTCAACATCGAGGAGGGTATCGACGGACTGCGCTACAATAAGGTTATTATCGCAACCGATGCCGACGTCGACGGCATGCACATCCGGCTACTGATGATTACGTTCTTGATACAATTTTTTCCCGACTTGATAAAGAAAGGTCACGTCTACATCCTGCAGACGCCGCTCTTCCGCGTGCGCAACAAGAAGACGTCGCGCCGCAGCGGTCGACGTCGCAACGGAGCCGAAGAAGCCGTCAACGACACGTTCTATTGCTACAACGACGACGAGCGCGTGGCAGCCATCGAGCGACTCGGCGCTAATGCCGAAATTACGCGATTCAAAGGTCTCGGCGAGATTTCGCCTGAGGAGTTTAAGGACTTTATCGGTCCGAACATACGCCTCGACCGCGTGCAGTGGCGCAAAGACGACTCGGTGAAGGATATGCTCGAATTCTATATGGGTAAAAACACGATGGAACGCCAGTTGTTTATCATCAACAACCTTGTTGTGGAAGACGACGGCAACTTAGACATGACTCACTAATAAGACATGAAGATAGCAATATTTCCCGGCACATTCGACCCGTTTACGCTAGGTCATTATTCAATTGTGGAGCGCGCCTTGCCGCTGTTCGACCGCATCGTCATTGCTGTCGGCGTCAACAATCAAAAGCGCACGCTCTTCAGCGAAGAGGAGCGCCTCGAGTGCATCCGCTCGCTCTATTGCGGCAACGACCGCGTCGACGTTATCGCCTACAGCGGTTTGACGGTCGACGCCGCTCGCAACTGCGGTGCGCAGTTCATTGTCCGCGGCGTCAGAATGATTCAGGATTTCGAATATGAGAAAAATTTGGCGGTGGTCAACCGTGAACTTTCGGGCATCGAAACCGTTTTCTTATATACCTTACCCGAATTGGGGCACGTCAGCTCGTCGATTGTTCGCGAGCTCATCAGCTACGGCAAAGACGTAACCGACTTGTTGCCGCGAGGAATGGTTCTACCCAAACGATAAACTACAGAAAATGAACAAGAAAGGATTCTTTTTAGCAGTTGCCGCATTTGTGGCGGTGACGATATTTGCACAAACTCAACAACAGCAGTCGACAGAGCAACAAGTGGAAATGTCGAAGAAAAACGAGCGAGCCTGGACGTCAATCACTCCGCGCCAGAAACTCGTCGGTGCCGAAAGTACGATAGTGAAATACTATGTCGACAGCGTCGACGAAAACAAAATCGTCGAAAGCGCCATCCGCAGTATGCTCGAAACGCTCGACCCGCACTCGTCGTATTCCGACATCGAAGAGACCAAAGAACTTACCGAGCCGCTCGACGGCAACTTCAGCGGCGTAGGCATCGAGTTCAGCATTCGTCGCGACACGCTCGTTGTGATGCAGACCATTTCCGGCGGGCCGTCGGAGAAGGTGGGTCTGCGCGCCGGCGACCGAATTGTGGCGGTCAACGACACATCGGTTGCAGGAGTGAAACTGACCAACACCGAAGTGCGCAAACGTTTGCGCGGCCCGAAAGGCTCGATTGTCGAGGTGGAAGTGCTGCGCCGCGGCGAGACGGAACCGCTTCATTTTGTCATCAAACGCGACGATATACCCATCCATAGCATCGATGCATCTTATATGGTCGACGAGCAAACCGGATACATTCGCCTCAGTCGCTTCTCGCGCACCTCGCACGACGAATTTATCGATGCCGTTAAGCGCTTGAAACGTCAAGGCATGAAGCAACTTATGTTCGACCTGACCGGAAACGGCGGCGGCTATCTCGACGTAGCCGGACTTCTTGCCGACGAATTTCTACAACGCGAGCAACTCATCGTCTACACGCAGGGACGTCAGCAGCCGCGGCGCGACATCGCTGCCACAGGCGGCGGTAGCCTGAAAAATCTGAAAGTGGTGGTGATGGTCAACGAACTGTCGGCGTCGGCAAGCGAAATCGTCAGCGGTGCGCTTCAGGATTGGGACCGCGCTCTCATCGTCGGTCGTCGTACGTTCGGCAAAGGTCTTGTGCAGATGCCCATTCCGTTCCCCGACGGCTCGATGATTCGCCTCACCATAGCGCGCTACTACACGCCCTCGGGTCGCTGCATCCAAAAGCCCTATAAACTCGGCGAAGGCGATAAATACAGCCATGACCTCGCAAATCGATATGAAGGCGGCGAACTTTATCACGCCGACAGCGTTCGCCTCGACAGCACGCACGTCTACAAAACGTTGCGTCTGGGCAGAACGGTCTACGGTGGCGGTGGCATTATGCCCGACCGATTCGTCCCGCTCGACACGATGGCTTATTCGAAGTATTTCAGCCGACTCGTCGCTAAATCGGTCATCGAAAACTACACCTATAACTACACCGATGCCCACCGCGACCAAATCAAGGCTGACTATCGTGATGCAGCCGACTTCGTGGCACGGTTTACGGTTGCCGACGAAATGTTACAAACGATACTCGACAATGCGTCAGCCGCAAAAATCGAGTTTAACGAGCCGGAATATCTTCGCTGTCGCAAGTTGGTTGCCGACGTCGTTAAAGCCGGAATCGGGCGCAACATCTTCGGCGACGACACATATTATATGGTGATGAATCCCTCCAACGCAATATTCAAAGCCGCCTACTCGGCAATAAATTCCGCAGAGAGCGATTTGTAGCCGTGTGCGTGGAGGAGCGTATATGGCTGATAATCAGTTGGTTGTGCGGCGAGCGTAGTCGCACTTCGGTGCGGCCGGGCAGGCTTGCGGAGCGAATAGGGTTAACGTCAAGATGCTAGCTCGAAGAGCTTGCGGCACTCGGTTAAA
>JBJEDP010000061.1:0-4659 GCA_051872175.1 Candidatus Limisoma sp. | reverse complement strand
GGCGTGCGTAGAGCGAGTAATACGATAACGTCAAGATGCTAGCTCGAAGAGCTTGCGGCACTCGGGTAAAGGCGTGCGTAGAGCGAGTAATACGATAACGTCAAGATGCTAGCTCGAAGAGCTTGAGGCACTCGGTTAACACCACCTTGCCGCTTGCGGCTAGGTGGGGAGAGCCCACCCCCACAACTCCAATGAGCTAAATTGCATAGATTTTGCTCATTGGCACTGCTAAGTCGGAGACTTTGCCAGCCGATGACCCCACTCTCCACTCTTACCTCTTACCTCTCCACTATTCTGCGCTTCGGTGCGACCGGGCAGGCTTGCGGAGTCTTCTTATCGTTTTCCCATTTTACAAAAGTGTCAAAAATGCCAATTTTGTAAAATAGAATTTGCTATTTTGTTGAAAAATACTATCTTTGTACTTTACAAAACAGGCAGAAATGCCAAAAATGTAAAATAGGACCACTATGATTATCAATCGCGACAGCTATCTTAACCAACTAATTTCAGGAAAAGGCAATGGTTTGATAAAAATTATCACCGGCATCCGTCGGTGTGGAAAATCGTTTTTGCTGAACAATCTCTTCTACAAACATTTGATAGAAAGTAATGTTCCTGACAATCATATCGTTAGAATAGCCTTCGACGATTGGGAATTGCGTGAATTGTGCGACCCTGCACGCTTTATGGAACACTTGCGAAGCCGCATTAGCGACGATGCTACATACTATCTTTTGCTCGATGAGGTGCAATTGCTTGGCGACTTTGTGCCCGTGCTTAATGGTTTGCTGCGCCGAGAAAATCTCGACATCTATGTCACGGGTAGCAACTCTCGTTTTCTCTCATCCGATGTGGTTACCGAGTTCCGTGGACGTGGCGACCAAGTGCACATCTATCCTCTTTCGTTCTCCGAGTTTATGTCGGTCGATAGCCGACATCCCCTTGATGCTTGGACTGATTACTATACTTACGGTGGGCTGCCTCATGTGTTGATGCTCGACACCGACAAGAAAAAAGCTGACTATCTCAAAAATCTTGCCAAAACGGTTTATATCGCTGATATTATTGAACGTCATCATATTAAGCATGTCGATGAGTTTGTCGAGTTGCTCAGCGTGGTAGCTTCTGCCATCGGATCGCCGACGAATCCTCGCAAAATTGCCGACACGTTCAAGTCGGTAAAGAAAATCAGTATATCTCAACCCACCGTTAGCAAGTATCTCGGTTATCTGCAAGACGCATTTATCACCGAGCGTTCAATGCGTTACAACATCAAGGGACGTAAGTACATAAACACCCTCGCAAAGTATTATTTTTCAGATATGGGGCTACGAAATGCCATTCTCGGTTTCCGTCAGCAAGAAGAAAATCATATTATGGAAAATATCATCTATAACGAACTCCGCTCTCGTGGGTATAGCGTAGATGTTGGTGTGGTTGAGCATCGTGCCGCTAATGTCGATGGTAAGATTGTTAGAAAACAATACGAGGTTGATTTCGTTGCAAATCAAGGTAGCGAACGCTATTATATCCAGTCGGCGTTCGTTATGCCTACCGATGCTAAAGAGAGACAGGAATCTCAGTCGTTGGTCAATATTTCCGATTCGTTTAAGAAAATCATTATTGTTAAGGATTATATCAAGCCTAAACGCAACGAGCAGGGTATTCTTACTATTAGCCTTTTCGATTTTCTCCTTAAACCCGATGCATTCTCTTGGTGATTGTCTTTCCTATTTTGCAAAAGTGTCAAAAATGCCGGTTTTGTAAAGTGGGGGATGATGGTGTATCGTGGATTTTTTTGTCGTTTCTGACTAAAAATTTGTGTATTTAACCTAATATGTGTATCTTCGCACAAATCTAATCTTTTACTAATCATGAAAATTCTAAAGAGTTTAACACTGTTTCTTTTTCTTGTAGTATGTTTTTCCGCGAGGTCGGAAGTCTACCTAATTGATGCCGGTGCAACCGTTTCGGGCGCACAAATCTCGTATCGTAACCAAACATTTACCGTAGGCACTACGGCATTTTCGTCGTTCGACCAACTCGCTGCTGTTTCGGTTCCGTCGAATTCGACGGTCTACGTCGCTCCGGGTACTTACGAGGGCGGTACGTTGTCGGTGTTCGGACTGAAAGTGCTCGGTGCAAACGCCTACTGCGATTGGACAGCCACACGTTCGGCAGAGTCGACAATCACCGGCACGCTTAACGTCAACGCAAGCAAAATCGAGGTTAACGGCTTCGCATTTACCGGCGCCGGACGCATCGTGGCTAATTCGGCTACCAACGCGTCGCCTATCTACTCGTTGAAGGTGAGCTACAACGTGTTCAGCGGCTCGGCGGTGGCTCGCAACGACAACACACACCTCATCGCCATCGGCTCGCGTTATGCCAACGAAAATGCCAATGCCGATGTGTCGCAACGACGCTACTGCGATACCGAAGTGTCGCACAACCGCTTTACCGGCAGCTCGACTCACTTGGCAAACTCGATTGGCGTTATGGGTGTGTTCGGCACAACAACCGTCACAGACAACTACTTCTACGACGGCGGCACAGGTGTGCACGTCTGCAACGCTCAAGGCACTATCAATATCAGCCACAACAAGTTTCACTACGTGGGCGTTTCGACTTCCGCCAACACCGACGGCAACGGCGTAGGCAGCTTCTCGGTCTATGCAGAGCGCTCCGCTTATGCCAACTCTACGACGCTCAACATCACCGACAACGAGTTCGACCATTGCTACGGACGCACTTCCTACATGGCTCTGCTACGCATCTATCCCGGTACGTCCGGCTCAACGAACTGTGTCGCTCCGGTCAATATGAACGTTAACGTCAACCGTAACACATTCACCAACAAGACTTCGACGGCGACCAATGCCAACCAAATCGGCGAAAATGTTTTGCTCTACTCCGATGCGGGAACTACGCCCGACGTTCGTTTTAACATTGCCGACAACCATTACGACAATCGCTTCTACAAATATAGCTACGTTACTCTCAGCGACGGTCTGGGTCAGCGCGAGATTTACTCGAGTTGCGCCGACCAATTCGTTATTGCCGGAAAGTATTCAACGATGGGTACGTCAACCCGCTACGGCAGCGACATAAGTAATCACCTCGTAAAGGCTTCAACGCCGGAGGCAACCGTAATCCAAAGTATGGACATCGACCCCGTGACCGGCGACATCTATGTGCTTCAACTCAAAGGTACGTCGAATAAGTCGTCGTTCTGCTCCGCTAACGGGCTCTCCACCGAATGCGACCCGCTGACAATTACGCGTATTCCGTGTACGTCAAAAGCCACGAAAACGTCGGGCTCGTATACATATAGCACGTCTGTTCAGAAAATGAGCATCGCAAAAACCGGGCACGGCGTGAAATTGTCGGTCTATCGCGACGCGAACGGACAACTTTGGCTTATCACCGGTGCGAAAGGCTCCGACAACGGTACAAGCAACGACTTGTCGGGTAAGGCAATCTGTCGATTTAAGTTCGTAAGCGGACAAACCATCATTGCCGACGGGCGCGATAATTCGACAGTAAGCCTTTCCTACTACGATCATCCCAAAGCCTACAGTAATGCTTATGCCGACATCGACCCGCTAAACCGATACATTTGCTTCAGCTCGTCGGGCAGCGGTCGTCGCTACTGCATTTACGACCTCGACGACTTCTTCAATGGGAAACTGACCGAAATCAAGGAGTCTGTAGTCTACAAAGGCGACGCTGCAATCTCCGGCTCGGGCATTTCGGGCGATACCGGCTTTGAATATAAGTCGTATCAGAGTTTCAGCATCAACGGCGACTACCTCTATCTCTTCGAAGGCGTCGGTGCAACGAGTGCCGCTTCTACCTTTATTATGAGCACCTACAACTGGCGCACTCAGCAATATCTGCAACGCAAGTCGCTCACCTACGACCGACTTGTCGGTACGTCGGCATGGAATGAGCCCGAAGCCGTTTCGGTACGTCCCGACATATTCGGCCATCCCGTGATGTATATCGGTATGTCGCCTTCTTCAGGCTATATTTCTGTCTACAAACTCCACGTCGACCGCTACGTCGACTCGACCGGTGCCGTGCTGGGTGACGACACAAGCAGCGATGCCAAGCATTTTAACACCTCACAATATTCCGGCATTACGATGTCGAAAAGCGCTAACGCATACTCGCTTACGGCAGCTGCTCTTACCGATGCACCGTCACAGACAATCACCGTCACTCGCACGAGCGAATATATGTATGGCAAGTGGACGGGCTGTATTACCGGCGCCGACGGCGGAGTGTTCTCCGTCGCTATTTCCGACCATAGCGAGTATTCCGGCTCTTTCGATGTTACAGTGACGTTTACTCCCGACGGTTTGAAGAGCAACTATAGTGCAAACTTGCGCCTTTCGTCGCCGTATGCCGACGATATCATCATTCCAATTAATGCAACCTATGCGGGTACTGTCGAGCCCACTCCCGAACCGGACCCTGAGCCCGAACCGACTCCCGACCCGGCGCCGTTCGACGACGATATCACGTCGATGACTCAAGTCTGGAACTTCTCGGGCAACACGACGCTCGGCTCGTGGTTGGATATTTCCGACGACTACATACGCACGATTGCTTACAAAGACGGTAAAATCTACGCCCTCCACTGCAAAACAGGTG
>JBJEDP010000060.1:0-9015 GCA_051872175.1 Candidatus Limisoma sp. | reverse complement strand
TATGCCGTTTCGTTCAACGGTAAGGCGCGTTTCAACATCAAGGTAGCCAACGGAACAGCTCGCGAAGAGGTCGAAAAAATCGCCCTCGCCGACCCGGCTGCCGAGAAATGGCTCGCCGGAAAAACGCCGAAAAAGATTATCGTCGTGCCCAACAAAATTGTAAATATTGTCATTTAAAGTAAAAGCAATAAATCACAAAAAATCACGTTATTAATATGAGTGACTTGGTGTTTGCCACAAATAATAAGCACAAACTTGACGAAATGCGTGCTATTATAGGCGACAAATATAAAGTGCTTAGTCTTAGTGATATAGGATGTCACGATGATATACCCGAAACGGCGGATACCATCGAAGGCAATGCAGTTATCAAGGCAAAGTGGGTAGCGCAGCGTTACGGCTACGACTGCTTTGCCGACGATACCGCCCTCGAGGTTGACGCTCTCGGCGGTGAGCCGGGTGTCTACTCGGCGCGATATGCAGGCGAGCCTGCCGATTCGGAGCGTAACATCGACAAACTGTTGAGCCGACTCGACGGCGTGACCGACCGCAAGGCGCGTTTTCGTACGGCGATTGCCCTCCTTCAAGGCGACAAATTGAAGCTGTTCGAAGGCGTTTGTACCGGCGAAATCATCGCCGAACGTCGCGGCTCTGCCGGTTTCGGCTACGATAAGGTGTTTGTCCCCGAAGGCTTCGACCGCTCGTTTGCCGAAATGACCGACGCCGAAAAAAACGCTATCAGCCATCGCGGACGCGCTACGGCTTTGTTGATTGATTATTTAAAGAGAAAATTATGATAAAGAAACTTTTGACGACATTTATAATTGCTTGCGTGGCTGCTACGGCGGTCGCTCAACTTCAACCGGGCGACTGGAAAATGTATTCCGTTTTCTCAGGCAAACACATTCAAAATATTGTTGACACCGGCGATATTGTATACTATCTGTCGGACGGTTACCTTTTCTCTTACGATAAGCGAAACAGCGAGTCGGTCTACTACAACAAGCGTAACGACCTGTCGGACATGAACATAAGCAATTTCTATTACAACTACAACAAGAAGTATCTCTTGATTGCTTATGCCAATTCGAACATCGACATTATCTACGACAACGGCAAAATCGTCAATATCCCCGACTTGAAAAATACCGTCATTGCCGGCACGAAAGCAATCAACGATATCGACTTCCAAGGCGATGAAGTTTATGTGGCTACCGACTTCGGTTTCCTTATTATCGACGACGAAAAATACATCATCAAAAAGTCGTACAACTACGGCAAAAAGTTTCTTTCCATAATCTGCACGGATAAGTATCTGTTTGCCGATTTCGACAATTATATTTGGGTGTCGGGAAAGGACGACAACCACTTCAGCATCGATTCTTTCTCGAAAACAAACAAGAATTACAACTGCCGACTTTTCAAAATCAACAACGACTACCTGGGAACCGCTTCCGGATGGTATAACACCCTCCAAATCTGCTATAACGGCGACCCCAACACGCTCTCGACAGTGCAAAACAAGAGTGTGAACGTCACAGCCGTGCAGAAGTCGGTCGACGGTTTTATCGTTTCGTTCGGCACGTCGTATATCAAACTTGACGAAAACGGTACGATTACCGCCGAAGTGTCGCTGCCCGAAGAATACTACAAAGGCTCGATGATTGCTTCGATGGAAAACGACGGCTCGATTTGGTCGCTCGACGTTAACGGCTTGAAACATACCAAGATAAACGACGATGCAACGGTTACGGTGCTTATGGACACCTATCGCCCGAACGTTTCGTCGGTGGCTTATCCCTACAACATCGTCCAAGACGGCGAACGCCTGTTGGTGATGAGCGCAGGTCCTACATATATGGATGGCACTCAATGGATTGACTTCTCGCTCTCGAAATACGAAGACAATCAATGGTCGACCCTCGAGCCCGAATCGTTTACGTGCATCAACAGCAACTCGCGCGGCTCGCTCTGCTCGCCCTACAGCCTGACTGTCGACCCCGAAGACCCCGATGCTTACTGGTTCGGCTCATGGTGGGAAGGTATTGTTTGCGTGAAAAACAATCAAGTTATTCAGCAATTCAACAACACCAATTCGCCGATGATTCTCAACTATATATGCTGTATACCGTCGATTTCGTTCGATGCCGATGGCAATCTGTGGGCTATCTTCGACAACGAAACCGTTTCGAACGTGCCGATTCTGTTGTGTCTGCCCAAGGAAAAACGCTTCGACCCGACGGTCACCAAAACAGATTGGGCTAAATACACCTACAGCAACGTCACGGTGGTTTGTCAAGGCACTATGCACATTACAAAATCGGGACACGTTTTGGTGGCAAACAACGCCTATAAGACCAACCTTATCTGCCTCGACCCCAACGGCACACCGTTCGACCAATCCGACGACCGTAGCATCGTTTTGGGCTCGTACATCGACCAAGACAACAAGAGTTACGACATAAGTTATTTCTACGACTTTGCCGAAGAAGAAAACGGTCGTATTTGGCTTGCAACCAACAACGGTCTGTGCTACATCAACAGCGCAGAATTGATTCTGCAAGATAATTTCTACTTGAATCGCCTCAAAGTGCCTCGCAACGACGGTACAAACCTTGCCGACTACCTTTTCGACGGACTCAGCGTAACCACCGTTGCTATCGACGGCTCGAACCGCAAATGGTGTGGCACGTCGACTTCCGGCGTCTATCTCGTCAGCGCCGACGGTACGGAAATCCTTGAGCATTTCACCGTTGCCAACAGTTATTTGCCCAGTGACGTCGTGCTTAACATTTGCTGCGACAAAAACTCTAACGCCGTCTATATCGGCACAAACAAGGGTATGGTTGAATATCGCAGCGACGCAGTGCCTGCCGAAGACAATTACGACAACGTCTACGCCTACCCCAACCCCGTTCGCCCGGACTATACCGGCGACATCATCATTCGCGGTCTGATGGAGAACTCTATGGTCAAGATTTGCGACTCGGTGGGTAATATCGTCTATTCAACAACCTCCAACGGCGGTATGGTCATCTGGAACGGATGCAACTACAACGGCAGCAGAGTCGATACCGGCGTCTATTTCGTTATGGCATCGACAAACGCTACAGGTAGTTCGGAAGGTTGTGTGACTAAAATCTTAGTAGTGAGATAAAATAGATAATTCAGTCGATTACAATCCTAAAAATCGACGAATTTCGGCTTCAAGAGCTGCCGCTGTGACTTCGGTTTCGGCGGCAGTTTCTATGTTTGATGTGTCGAATTTCAGGTTTGCACGACTGTAATAGGGGTCGCGTTGGCGAAGATTGTCGGCGATAAATTCCATCAATTCTTCGTCGGTTTTCGATGCTATTACGGGACGTTTAGCCTTCGAGTGCGGACGCGACAAGCGGCTGTAGAGGCGTTCGATGGGCACCGATAGATAGACAGCCACTCCGTGACTGTTCATCACGTCCATATTGTCGCCGTAGCACGGTGTGCCGCCTCCGCAGGCTATCACGATGTTTTGAAAGTCGCACACCTCAAGTAACAGGCGATGCTCAATGTCGCGGAATCCCGCTTCGCCGCGTTCGGCGAAGATTTCTTTGATGCTTTTATGATAGCGATTTTCGATATACGCGTCCAAGTCGATGAAGTCGCAGTTCATGCGTCGCGAGAGCGACCGACCGAGAGTCGATTTGCCGCTACCCATGTAGCCTATGAGAAAGATGGGTTTCATTGTTTGTCGAAAACTGCTGAGTAAATCTTTTTAGTGGCACCGAGGTTGCTCTTGATGTAGTTGCCTGCCGTCTCGCCGTGTTTGCGCAGATAGTCGCCGTCGCCGAGCAGTCGGTCCATCACTGTGGCAAATTCGTCGCCTCCATTGATAGTAAAGGCTCCTTCGATGCTTATAAGGTCGCGAGCCTCTTTAAACTTCTGATATTTAGGACCGAACACCACAGGGATGCCGTAGACAGCCGCCTCGTTGATGTTGTGTATCCCCACTCCGAATCCGCCACCGACGTATGCCACCGTGGCGAAGCGATAGCTCTTCGACAGTATGCCGAAACAGTCTATAATCAAGCAATCGGCTTCGGCGGCGCTTTCGGGCGTCGACTCCGTGTAGAGCGCAACCGGACGCGTTATCTTCTCTTTGATTCCGGCAATGCGCTCCGGCGAAATCTCGTGCGGCGCTATCACCATCTTCATCTCGGGATGACTGTTGACGTAGGGGATGATAAACTCTTCGTCGGGCTGCCAACTGCTGCCTGCAAACAGCGTAAATTGCCCGCGTGAGAAGGTTTCGACCACCGGAAGGTCTATCTTATTGTCGAGAATGTCGGTCACGCGGTCGAAGCGCGTATCGCCTGCTACAACGACATTGGTCACGCCCACGCTTGCGAGCAAGGCGCGGCTCTCTTCGTCTTGTACAAACAGCGTGGTGTAGCAGCCTAACATCTTGCGGAATATGCCGCCCCATGGCTTGAAAAACGCTTGGGTAGGGCGGAATATCGCCGAGATGATGTAGGTCGGTATGTTGCGGCGATGAAGTTCGCTGAGATAGTTGCCCCAGAACTCGTATTTTACGAATATTGCCGTTTCGACGTCGACGGCATCGAGAAAGCGACGCACGTTGCCCGGTAGGTCGAACGGGAGGTAGCATATCACGTCGGCAAGGTGATAATTCTTGCACACTTCGTAGCCCGACGGCGAGAAAAACGTCAGCAAGATGCGCCGCTCCGGATTGTGCTGCTTGAGCATCTCGATGAGCGGACGTCCCTGCTCGAATTCGCCTAACGACGATACATGAATCCAAATATATCGCTTGCCCGGCTCGATGTTGCGCGCAAGCGTATCGAAGGTTTCGCTTTGTCCGGCAATCATTAGTTTTGCCTTGTTGTTACGCAGTGATGCCAGTTTCACTGCCGTACTGTAAAGGCGAATGGCGATGTTGTATAACGGATTCATGTGGATACTGTTTTTCGTGTTTCTATTCTGTCGGTTTGATATTGTCTATGCCTGCTTGTATGCGGCGTATCGTCTCTTCGCGACCCAACACTTCTGTGATGTCGAACATGTGCGGACCTTTGCATTCGCCCACAACGGTCAAGCGGAAGGCGTTCATCACGTTGCCGAGATGGTATCCGCGTTCGGCAATCCATCCCAGCACGATAGGCTCTGCCGCTGCCGACGAGAAGTCGTCGATGCCGCGCAGCACCTCTATGAGTTCCGCCATCGTCGTAGCCATTCCTTCTTTCCAACGCTTACGCACGTCTTTTTCGGCATACGTCGTCGGCGCTTCGAAGAAGAATTTCGATTGCTCCCACAGGTCTTTCACAAAGTTGATGCGACTCTTCACCATACCTACGATTTTTGCAACGGTTTCGCCGTCGGCATCGCCGTGACCGTGCTCGGCAAGTATCGGCATATAAAGCGCAGCAAGACTCTCGTCGCTCATCTCCTGTAAGTATTTGTGGTTAAACCACTTACCCTTTTCGAAGTCGAATTTTGCGCCCGATTTCGAGCAGTGTTCGATCGAGAATTTGCTAATAAGTTCGTCGAGCGAAAGAATTTCTTCGTCGGTGCCGGGATTCCATCCCAAAAGCGCCAGAAAGTTGATAACCGCTTCGGGGAGGTAGCCCGATTCGCGATATCCCGACGAAATGTCGCCGGTCTTCGGGTCGGTCCATTGCAGCGGGAACACCGGGAAGCCCAGGCGGTCGCCGTCGCGCTTCGACAGTTTACCTTTTCCGTCGGGCTTGAGCAGCAACGGCAGGTGAACGAATTGCGGCATCGTGTCAGCCCAGCCGAACGCCTCGTAGAGCAGCACGTGGAGCGGTGCCGACGGCAGCCACTCTTCGCCGCGTATCACGTGGGTTACTTCCATCAAATGGTCGTCGACGATGTTGGCAAGGTGGTATGTCGGAAGGTCGTCGGCTGATTTATAGAGCACCTTGTCGTCGAGTATAGACGAATTGATTGTCACCTCGCCGCGAATAAGGTCGTTGACAACCACGTCGCGGTCGGGCTCTACTAAAAATCGTACAACATATTTTGCACCGCCATCAATGAGCGATTTTACCTCTTCTGCGCTGAGTGTCAATGAGTTGCGCATCGAGCCGCGTGTGCGAGCGTCATACTGAAAATTAGCAATCTCCGCACGCTTTGCTTCCAATTCTTCCGGCGTGTCGAACGCTATGTATGCCCTACCCGACTCTATCAGTTGATTGACATATTTGCGATAGATGTCGCGACGCTCCGACTGACGATACGGTCCATACTTTCCGCCTTCGCGAACACCTTCGTCAAACTTGATGCCAAGCCATTTAAACGCTTCGTTGATATAATCTTCCGCCCCCGGAACAAATCTGTTCGAGTCGGTATCTTCGATACGTAGTATCATCTCGCCACCATGTCGACGGGCAAATAAGTAATTATATAGCGCTGTTCTTACTCCGCCGATGTGCAACGGTCCCGTTGGCGACGGCGCAAAGCGTACTCGTACTTTTCTTTCCATATCCGTGTTTTGTTAAAAAAATCACCACAAAATTAGTAATTATATACCAAAGCACAAAATTTATAACATTTCTCAAACGGTCTGTGCTTATTTTTATGCTAAAAAACATGTTTTTACCCGGTTACGACTGCTTTTTTACCACATTTTCAAACAAAAACAGCGAAAAAACTACTTACGTTTTGCATTAATCACGATTTTTAGTATCTTTGCGTGCTATATTTAACTCGAAAAACAAAAATAATTAAAAATAATGGCAGCATTAGAGAAAATCAGGAGTAAATCAGTAATGTTACTCATTGTCATCGGTGTTGCGCTATTGGCGTTTATCATCGGAGACTTCTTGAACTCAGGCCGCTCTTTCTTCGGAGCGGGAACTACCGTCGCTAAAGTCGACGGCGAAAAAATTAGCATTATCGACTTCCAAAAGCGCTATGAAGAGCAAAATCAGCGCCTCCAAGAGTCGAATCAAAAAATTGACGCCGCACTCGTGCAAAACCAAGTGCTCAACCAAATGATTAACGAGCAACTTCTCAAAGAAGAATTAGACGCGCTCAACATCACCGTCAGCGATGCCGAAATCACTGAGGCTATGACCGGCGAAACTGCTAATTACCAAGTTATTCAATTCGCTCAACAACTCGGTATGGAGTCGCCTGCTCAACTCCACGAATTCATCTTCAACCCCGGCAAATTTAAAGCCACTGAAGCCGACGTTGCTCCCGTTCGCGAGCAATGGCTTAAACTCGAAGAGCAAACCATCCAACAACTCAAAGCAGGAAAACTCGGTAACCTTATCACAGGCGCAATCCAAGCTAACAAACTCGACAAAGCAGCCCTCCTCGCTGAAAACAACGACGGCGCAAGCGTCGAAATCGTTAACGAACAATACGCTTCGCTTAAGGATGACGACTACAAAGTGACAGACGACGAACTCAAAGCTCGCTACGACAAAGAAAAACAACAATACAAAATCGACCAAGAGCTTCGCAAAATCCACTTCATCTCTGTCGATATCGTGCCTAACGATAAAGACCTTGCTGAAGCAAAAGCCGTTTTCGACAAAGTTGAAGCCGCTTTGCGCGGTAACGTCGGTCTCGACGCAGCTCGCAACATCGGTGAAGCTTCTATCAACCAAAAAACCGTTCGTCTCAGCGACGTCTACGGCGCACAAAAAACATTCCTCGAAGCAGCCGCTGTCGAAGACGTTTCTGCTCCGACTTTCGAAGGCTATACTCACAAAGTGACAAAACTTCTTGCTAAGAAAAACGACGTCGACTCTGTTCGCGTCGATATGATTCAAGTGCAAGGCGCTAAGAAAGTGCAAGACTCTGTGCTCAACCTTCTTAACTCCGGCAAACCTTTCGCCGAAGTCGTTGACAACAAAGTCGCTGTCGGTCAAGAAAATCAATGGATGAACCTTATGCAAATCGGCAACGAAGACAAGGCTCAAGAAGCTAAAGCTAAAATCCTCGCAGCCGGCGACGCTTACTTCGTTGTCGACAGCAACGAAAACGCAGCCCTTATTTATAAGGTACACGAGAAAGTTGCCCCGAAAGCTATGTTCGACATCGCCGAAGTTTCTTACACCGTTTATCCCAGCGACGAAACTATCGACGGTCTCCGCACAAGCCTCCAAGACTACATCAACACTAACAATACAGGCAAAAACTTCATCGACAACGCAACCGCTAAGGGCTATACAGCAATGGAAGCTACAATTTCTGCCGACATGCCGCAAATCAACCGCATCGAGTCGACTCGCAAAGAAATCCAATGGGCTTTCGGCGCCGATAAAGGCTCTGTGTCGCCTATCTTCGACAAAGAAGGCAACGACAAGATGATTGCTCTCACCCTCGACGAAGTTATCCCTGCAGGCTATATGCCTCTCTCCGACCCCTCGGTTAAGGCTAACATCGAACGCCTCGTCCGCAACGACAAAAAAGCCGAAGCACTCATCGCTAAATATAAAGGTAAAGCAAACAGCATAGCCGCTTACGCTCAGCTTATGAAGCAAAAAGTAGACACCATCACAGTCAACTTCGCTCAAGACTTCATCCCCGGCGTTGGTATGGAATCAGTGCTCTCAGCTCAAGCACCTTACGCTAAAGAAAACACTATCCAAGGTCCTGTTAAGGGCGACCAAGGCGTGTTTGTTTACAAAGTTGTTAAGAAAGAAAAAGCCGCTTCTACACTCAGCGACGACCTCATTGACCAACGCTTCGCAGGTCAATTTGGCGGCTCTGTTGTGTCGCAGCTCTTCTTCGACATACTTAAAGAAGGTAAGACTATCAAAAATAACCTTATCGAATTCTATTAGTAGATATTACAATCAATTCCTTTAAATAAAGTTTTCATAATATGCTTAACAGAGGATAATGCCGTGAGGTATCATCCTCTGTAATTTTTTTGTCGATTTATTTATGTTGATGCCCGGTCGCACCGAAGCACAGAATAGGTACCGCTGCCGTGTCGAAGATACGGCAGGGGTGGCTGTGCCGGAGGTACAGCAGTCGTGG
>JBJEDP010000059.1:0-9016 GCA_051872175.1 Candidatus Limisoma sp. | reverse complement strand
AAATGACATGGGAACATACTATAATAGAACTTTGGCAACTGACAATAAAACCATACTTTGGACTACGCCATCAATCTTTGCATCGGATGCATGTTTTGTTCGGTGTGTTATTGAATAGGAACAACGAAAATTGAAATAGACCTATTGAGGCTGTCTGATTCCGTCGGGCAGCCTCGATGGTTGATAAGAGGGTATAGGGTATAGGGTATAGGGTATAGGGTATAGGGTATAGGGTATAGGTGACGGTGCTGCTACTTGCCATGGGTGGGGAATTATCTTTCGCCAGCCCGGCGTTTAGACATCATCGCGAGTCGGCGACGCTACGGTTGTTGTGTAATTGCACGGTGTAACTCGTTGATTATCAATCGCAAGCGATTATAATTTGTCAATTATGGAAAAATTTCGTAATTTTGCAGTCTGAAATGTAAGTAACTAAAAAATAAACGAATGAAAGCATTTGTATTTCCCGGTCAGGGAGCGCAGTTCGTTGGTATGGGCAAGGACTTGTACGAGACGAACGCAGTTGCAAAAGAATTGTTTGAGAAAGCAAACGAGATTTTAGGTTTCCGCATTACCGACTTGATGTTCAATGGTACAGAAGAAGATCTTCGTCAAACAAAGGTAACACAGCCGGCAATTTTCCTTCATTCAGTAATTCTCGCCAAGACTATGGGCGACGAGTTTAAGCCGGACATGGTAGCCGGACACTCTTTGGGCGAATTTTCGGCACTTGTAGCAGCCGGCGCACTCTCGTTCGAAGACGGACTCCGTCTTGTTGCAACTCGTGCAATGGCAATGCAAAAGGCGTGTGAGGCAAAGCCGTCGACGATGGCTGCCGTTCTCGGTCTGACGAACGAGCAGGTGGAAGCCGTATGTGCCGAAGTTGACGACATCGTAGCACCGGCAAACTATAACTGCCCGGGTCAGGTAGTTATTTCTGGAACAAACGAAGGCGTGGCAGCTGCATGCGAGAAGGCAACGGCAGCAGGTGCACGTCGCGCAGTGCCTTTGAAGGTGGGTGGCGCGTTCCACTCTCCGTTGATGCAACCGGCTCACGAAGAACTCGCCGAAGCTATCAATAAGGCGCAATTCTCTACTCCGGTATGTCCTGTATATCAAGACGTTGACGCGCTTCCGCACACCGATTCAAACGAAATCAAAGAAAATCTCATTGCGCAACTTACTGCACCGGTTAAGTGGACGCAGATTGTGCAAGCCATGATTGCCGACGGCGCTGACGAATTTGTGGAACTCGGCCCCGGCACAGTGCTTCAAGGCTTGGTTAAGAAGATTAACCGCGAAGTGGCTACTTCAGGTAAGCAGTAATTCGTTCAGACGGTCAGGTTAAGACCTTCAGGATAAGACAAAAAAAACGAGTCGGCTCAGTCCGGCTCGTTTTTTTTTATTTTTAACTCTATATTATTGCGAACTTCGTATAAATTTTGTATTTTTACACGTCACATAGTATCCATACCCGAGGGGAAATGTTGACACAACGCCAAAGAGCCTAACGGCGTCGGTGGTCGGCGGCAGCGCCGAAGCGCACCGAACGAAGCCCGCCGTTGCGCTTGTCGGTATTTAACCATTGTTTATTAACACAGCACCCCACACGGGCTTCGTGGGCATTTTTTTACAGAATATGGCTCTAATAGATTGCGCGAGTTGGAAACCGAAGGGCGATAGTTTCGTCTTTGCGTACCGTTATCCGGAAACCAATCTCAGTACGTATACACAACTGATAGTCTACGAGTCGCAAGAAGCCTTGCTGGTCAGCAAGGGGCGGCTAATGGCGAAATTCGGGGCTGGCAAGCATACGCTCAGCACCGAAAACATACCGCTTCTACGCGAATTGTTCGGCATACCGTTCGGCGGCAAGAATCCGTTTACCGCCGAGGTGTGGATTATCAACAAGTTGTATCCCGCCAACTTGGGCTGGCTTATCGAAAACATACCGGTGCACGACCCCGACTATCAGACGTTGTTGCCGCTCTGCGCCGATGGCCAGTACGGCTTACAGGTTAGCGATTCGGAGAAATTTCTCATCAAGATGGTGGGCACGAAGGACGTTTTCACGGAGCGCGATATGCTTTCGCAGGCGTACGGCGAGTTCAGTTCGAAGACGAAGTCGGCAATCATACAATTTATGACACAACAACGCATCGGCTATAAGCTCGTGTCGGGGCATCTGTCGAACCTGTCGGACTACATCAAGGCGAACATCACGTCGTTCTGGCAAGAGTATGGGCTGACGCTTACTAAATTCTATGTCAACAACATAGCCATCGACACGTCGACGGCAGAAGGTCGCAAGATTTCGGAAGCGATGGCGTCGCAAGCGTCGATGAGCATCACCGGACACTCATGGCAACAGGAGCAAATGTTCGGAACGATGAACAACGCAGTCGACCAAATCGGCAACAGCCAAGGCGGCAACGGACTGCTTGCCGGCATTATGGCGATGAACATGATGGGCGGCACAATGGGCGGCGGCGTAGGCGCAGGCATGATGCAGACGCACAACAATCAGCCGACGTTCGGTGGCAACCAAGGCGGTATGCAGGGTGGAATGCAAGGTATGCAAGGCGGAATGCAGGGCATGCAGCCGCAGCAGCAAGTCAAGGAAGTGTATTGCGCCAACTGCTCGAAGAAGCACCTGTCGACCGAGCGCTTCTGCCCGCATTGCGGCAGCGAATATCATCCGTGTCCGCGCTGTGGCAGCGACAATCCGCCGACGGCTCGTCGGTGTGTGTCGTGCGGCACGCAGCTGCAATCGTCAGCGGGCGTGCAATGTCCGTCGTGCGGCGCGGCAATCGCTCCGGGCACTCAATTCTGCCCGCAGTGTGGCACTCGCGTGGTGTCGAGCGGCACGGGCAATGCGTGTCCGCGATGTGGCGCCGACGTGCCTGCGACGTCGAAATTCTGTCCTAAATGTGGTCAAAAAATGTGATTATTATGAATGCAAAAAACGTATATATTACCCTTGCCGTGCTCATCGGCTTCGGTATGATAATCGGCGGGTTTGTCGTCTTTGGTGCGGCACTGCCTACTAATATCCGCGTGATGGACATCATTGTGTCGTGCATGGTGTTCTTCCAATTCTGCGAACTCTTCTTCTTCCCGATGGTCAATATGCGCAGCGGGGCGAAGAAAGAAGTCGGCATGATGGGCATCCACTACACTGTAATCAAGATTTACGCCGTGTTGGCATTGGTGGTGCTCATCGTCGGCATTGCCGCCGACTTGAGTTTCAAGGTGCAACTGTTCGGGCAACTGATAGCCTTTATGCTGCTGCTTGTAGGACGCTTCGCCACGCTGCTGTCGGGCGAGCGCGTTGAAAAAGTTTACAACGACGAGACGGCGAAAACCGAGGCAAAAGTAGCGTTGCGGCGTCATTTTGAGCAAATCGACAACATGGCGGCAACGACCGACCTCGATGCCGCCACGATGCAGCGACTGAGCGACCTTGTCGAGGAGATGCGCTACGTAACGCCGTCGGACAAAGCCGAGGCTATAGCCCTCGACGAGCGTCTGCACGATTCGCTCGACGACATTGCGTCGCTGCTGCGCGACACGCGAGCGAATGCCGACGCAATTACGCGCGAAATCGACGGCATCGTTCGCACGCTCAACCGCCGCAAGCAGTACTAAAAAATTGTTTACAAACCTCCATAACTCCATGTAATTATGTCCAAAACCGGGAAAATTTTTAAAGAATCGAGCAACATTTATCAAGACCAGGCTCGATTGCTGTTTAACTACTATGAGCAGGCTGCCGAGCGGATAGTGAGGCAGGAAGAGGCTATCGAAGAGCGCATCCGACAACTCGAGGAAGACCGCGCTGCCGTGGAACTCAAGATGAGCGACATCTGGAAGTGGTTTCTGACGGTAATCTTATTTTTTATGTATTTCATGCGTAAGAAAGAGTATACCTGCCAAATCGAAGCCATCGACGAAGAAATAGCGCGTCAGCACGAGGCATTCAACAACATTTTCCGCGACTATAAGGTGACGAAAATGGGCGTAGCATATGTGCCGGTAGCGCAACAGATGGCGTACGAAGACAAGTGCTTCGTGGTCGACTATACCGACAGCGTGCCGTATTCGCGTGTGAGCGTGCAGATGTCGCGTCAGAACGACTTGCTCGTGCGCACGATGAGCAACATGGAGCAACTCACCAAAGACGCGCCAATCGTCGAGAGTTCGGACGACGCCGAGCCAATCGACACCAACGACTATTCGCTCTCGATTCAAGAAATCACGCAGAGCGACTACGTGGGGCAACTCGACCGCGCAATTCGCACCATATCGTACTGCATGAACGACACCGAAGTGAAGTCGGTCGACCTGCCGTTGGTCACCGACAGCTCCGACTATCTGCGCTTTTTGAAAGAATTTACGACATCCGATGCGGGCGGTCATCCCGTCATCAACGTGTTCGACGGACATCGCTACGACGGCGCCATCAACGACTTCTGCCAAATCAACAAGCTGAAAGATTCGCTGTCGAGCGACACCGAGCAGTTTGAAGACGTGCTCAAACATCTGATGCACACCATGGCAATGAGCGTACAGACCATTTCGGCGATGAAACTGGCGTCGACCGACAAGGTTGTCGGTAGTTCAAACGAGGTGCTCTACAAGATACTCAAAGCGCCGTACAACCACTATTCGCCGCTGCTTGAGGCAGACGAAATCCGCCGCATCCGCAACGAACGATTCAACTACGAAGACTCGATACAAGGCTACGAGCCGTTCCGCCTGCGCGAAAGTTCGCGCGTGCGCTATAACCTCTTCGCCGACGAATGGACAGCCGAAGACAACAGCCATGCTCCCGTGCCTTTCGGCGTTCACCAAATCTACGAAGAAATCGTGGCGCCGATGGTAGAACGCTTGATGCAAGAGAATCGCGTGGAGCGTATCAAGGTGTACGGACAAATCCACGACCAGAAGTTGAGCTATCTCAACAAGTGGCATCAAGACGTCGACGCGTTCTATCGCTCCAACCACGCCGAAAGTGCCGACATCATCAACAACATGCAACAGACGCTCAGCGAATACGTTGAAGCCTATAACACCCTCGTGCAGCTCGACAAGACCCTCGAAAGCATGGGACAGGCCGGCGCAACGCTCGACTCTACCGTCGTCGAAAAAGGCGACAACTCAGCCGAAACGATTGCCGCTTTCGAGCTACAAGCACAAGAATATCGCAAAGCGCAAGAAGAATTTTCCGACTATATGGACCGCCTGCAAGAAGACATTGCCCTCAAGGCGGAGAAGTTCGGCCACGTCGAGTTTTTCGACGCACGTCTGCAAGACGGCTACTCCAACTCGATGGCAGTTGCCGCCAACGAAGTGCAAGACCTCGACGAGCGTCGCCGCCCGTTGGCAACGACCAACCCGTTGCTCGCCAAGGAGTCGGTATTGCTTCCCGAGCCGAGCGTAGAAGGCGTAACCTACGAGCATCTGTCGCTCAACTTGCCGTCGATAGCCGTTAATTCGCTCGACGAAGTGAGCCGCATCGCCCTCGAGGCAACAGCGCTCGAAGAAGAGCCCGTCGATGAAGAAACTCCGGCTGCCGAAGCCCCCGACGAAGAGCCTGCGGAAGCCCCCGACGAAGTCGAAGAAGAACTCGAAGAGGAAGAGCTCGACGACGACGAACTCGATGACGAAGAAGATGAAGAACTCGATGACGAAGAAGATGAAGAATATGAAGACGACGAAGACGTGGCATACTGCTCGCAGTGTGGCGCTCCCGTCGATGCCGATTCGAACTTCTGCGAAGAATGTGGTGCCAAATTGAAGTAACATTTGCTAACCAAAACGATTACAGATTATGTCAACACATATAACATGTCCGGTCGACACCCATCCGATGGCAAACGAATTGTCGAGCGTGTCGCGCCACGTAAGCGGCACGACGGCAGCGGTAGTGACCATGCAGTCGGCAGTCATCGCCGCCGAGAACGCCGGCGCCAACAAAGTGTGCGCCAACGTCAACCGCGGCTTCCTGACGATGATGCGTTCGCAGATATCGCAAAAGATAGCGTCGAAGCAAGCGCGCGTCGAAGCCCTGCTCATCAAACTCGGTCAGCAAAAGCGAATGCTATTCGGCATCAAAAACAATATGGAGCGCGAATACGGGCGCATCGCCGCACGCTATCTGCGCATCTTCACCAGCATCAACAAAGAGCTTGAGCAGCGCATCCGTCAGCTCGACCAACCCGTGTTTACGCTCGTCAACCGCCATATGGCAACGTCGACCAACCGTATGCACGCCCTCTCGTCGTGGATGACCACCTCGCAGACCGAAGACGTGGCGCTCAGCCAGCAAATCCTCGTGTCGAACATGAAGCATAATGCACAATTGGCACTCGAGCGCTCGACCGACTTCCTGTCGCAAATCGGCCACCAACGCGTGCTCGCCAACCACATCCTCATCTCCAACGCCGAAGGCAACGGCGACCGCAGCTGCTACGTGCCCGTAATCGTCAGCGAGACCGTTACCGACTCGAGCATGCTGACACGCACGGAGATACGCACTGCCGCCACGATGTCGCACGTCTGCACCGACAGCATTGTCAACAGCGTACGCTCGGTTGCCGACCTCGGCTGGCACGACGCGCCGAAAGACGCCAACGTCGCAGGCGAATTCAACCGACTCGTCGACTCGTCGACGGCCTCCGACCGCGTCAAAGCGATGATTCGCAAGCTCTATGCCGACACCGACTATAACTCAATCTAACACCGTACGATTATGAGTTATTCAAGGAATTTTTCAACGACCATCGCCGTTCACTATAGCGGCTCGGTGAGCTATCCGGCGTCGGAGTCGGGCGGCTCGGTAAGCTACAGCGGTACCGCCTACGAAACCGTCAACGTCGAAGTGCACGTCGACACCGACCCGTTTGACGCCTCCGTGGCGCAGTGCAATCGGCAAATCAACGGGCTGACGGCAAGCGTCGGCGCAATGAACGCCGCACAGTGTGCCAACATAGCGCAAAACGCCAACCGCGTCTCCGACACCATCATCAACGGCTTTTTCCAATCGGTACGCACCGACCTGTCGACACAAAAAGCAATGCTCGAGCAGACCATCAACGCAAAATTGATGCTGCTGCGTCAGCAAGCCGACACCCTTCGCGAAAAGCAACGCGTGATGCAAGAAAACTATGCACGCACCTCGGCGCGCTACCAAAAGATATTCGAAGACCTCAACAACGAACTGGCAACCCGCATACAACAGATCGACCAGCCCGTATTTCGCGTGGCACACACAATCGACCGCCAGTCGGACCGCATGTTGCATACCGACATGGTGCAGACAGCAGTGACAGCCAACGCCGAAAGCGCCACGCTGCAGTCGCAGATAGCCGCTGCAACCGTCAAGAATCACGCACTGCAAGCCATGAGCCGCGCAACCGACTTCCTGATGGCAAAAGCACGCACCGAACTGACCATGCAGAAAGCCGTCACCGAAGGCAACGGCAACGACGCCTATCTGCTGCCCGTGTGCATCTTCGAGACCGAGTCGGAAGGCAACCGACATGAACGCACATGCCATATCCCCGGCAACTACGACAGCGACGGCACACTCGCCGCTCGCCTCGGCGACCGCCTCGCCGGCGAAAACTTCGGTCGCCCCACAGCCGACGAAGACCGCCAGTTGCGCTCGTACGTGCAGAACGAAATCGCCGAAAACATCAGCGAGAGCGATTCCCACTCCGAACGCGTTCGCCAAATGATTAACAAATTGTTAAACTACTAACCTACAAACCACTATGAGCAAACTCAAAGAAATACATATCACCGATAGCAACCTTCGGTTGGACAACAACATCGTAAAAGGCGGCATCTTGCCCAACAAGATATCCGAGCTGACACGCACCGTCACCGTCGCCGGCGAAACCGTCGTCGAGGGACCGCTCTACGCCGCACGGCTCAGCATCGAAGCCGCCCCGTTGGAAGTGACCGGCGCCGTTTTTACCCAGCAAGAACTCTACGTCAACTCCAACGTAACAGGCAACGTGACGTTCCGCAAAGCTGTCGGGTCGGCAACGTCGATAGTGTCGCGCGCCGCAGGCTGCCAAACCACCTTCTGCTCCGACATCAACAGTAAAAGCATCGAGCTCAACAACGCCTTCGTAGCCGGAAGCATCTACGGCGACGAAGTAGCGCTCGAAAACTGCGTCGTAGTAGGCGGCGTGTTCGCCACACAGTCGCTGACCATCCGCAATTGCGTCGTCGGCACATTCATCTCCCCGTTTGTCGAAATCGCCGGCAACATCCACCTGCTCCTGCCCTCCGTGTTCAGCGTCGAAAGCGTCAACTACGCCGCCGGCACACACCTCTACTCGCTGGCGCTCGCCGACCTCGGCTCGCTCTATCGCCATCAGCCGCAAGCCGCCGAGAGCGGGAAAATCGAGATAAACCTCGAGAGCGACGACCTGCGCACCACCCTAACCGACGGCGGGCAGCAGCGCACCTTGCACAGCTATAGCGTCGTCGGCAAAGTGCTCGCCGCCGACCTCATCGACACCGACAAATTTCAGAACCACTTCTTGCTGACAGCGGCAGCCCTCGGACCCCAGTTGCTCAAGACCTACGACCTTGGCACCGACGCCAACGGCAGTCCGGCAGTGCTGTCGACCGAGCGCATCCGCGCCTTCTTCTTCGACATCCTGGCAGGCAAAGTAGAGATACAAGACCTCGACGGCACCTTCAGCATCGAGCAATTCGCCCGCACGATGTAGGGGAATTTTTTTTCAAATACAAGGGGAGCGGTCAAGGCTCCCCTTGCTATTTTTTGTCTATTATTCTTTCAATTGGTTACTTTTGGCATTATTTTTGCATAAACATTACATAAGAGAGTAGAATCGCCGTGGGTTGGGCTTTTGGCGTATTTGTTTAACTTATAAATTTTGATAATATGAATGTTAAATTGTCTTTTGAGGAGATTGCAAATTATGTGGCGAAGCATTATGTTGTTCGCCCGGAGTTGAAATGTGTCGACGACAAG
>JBJEDP010000058.1:0-1942 GCA_051872175.1 Candidatus Limisoma sp. | reverse complement strand
CATCCGGCAATGTAACTCGGACCTACTTCTTGATGCCCGACAATGCCACCGGTGTGGTCTTTACCCCATATTAACGTATTTGTTACCGAGCAGTCGATTATTATGCCCGACGACACTCCGGCAATACCGCCGACGCAGCCTTGCGCATTCAATGCCGAATTGGTTACGTGGCAGTTGATAATCGTACCGCCTTTTTCTTGCCAGTTTCCGTTGGTCGACACAAGCACACCGCACCAGTCGCCGCCGGTGATTACGGCTTGGTCGATGGTAAGGTTCTTCACCACGCCCGGCGAAAGTATACGGTTGAAGAGCCCTACTCCGTTGTTGCCTGACGTAATCCACTCGCCGACAATGTGATGTCCGTCGCCGTCGAACACGCCCTTGAAGTTACCTATAGGATTCCACAAATGACCGTGAATGACTATGTCGTTCGTCATTCGGAAGTGCACACCCTCCTGATTCTCAAAATCGCCTACGTGAACGAGGTCTTCGTAGGTCTGTACTTTGTAGGGATTTTGCGCCGTTCCCTGTCCGCGGAAAACCCACGACCACGCCGAGAACGACACTGTCAATAATAACAGAAAAACTCCTAATTTTTTCATATTGGTATTAATTTCAGTATATAAATATTAAAAATCACAACATTTCCACAAATTTACAACTTGTTTTATAATAATATGTATAAAAACAAATATAATTATTAGCGAATTAGTCGAATTAATATTATTTAACAGTAAAGATTGTTTAAAATTCGTAACTTTGTGATACGCAATAATAACGACTATGAAATGTAACAACTGCAATGCCGAATTGCCCGAAGGCGCAAAGTTTTGCCACCTGTGTGGCACAAAAGTGAGCATCACGCTCTTCTGCTCGCAATGCGGCGCACCTCTACCACCGAATGCGGCTTTCTGCAGCGAATGTGGCGCAAAAGTAGCCGACGCACCCGCCGCTTCGCCTGAGTGTGAGTGCCAAACACCGCCGCAAACACCGCCGCAAACGCCACCGCCTGCCCCCGATTGCGCGTCAGCCGAACAACCCGAACTCGAGCTCTTTCACAAAAACGGCTCTATTTGGAACGCAAACAGCAAATTAGGCCGCATGGGTGCGAATTTCGGAACAATCATAATCACGAACCGACGACTAATGCTCTTCAAAGTAAGCGAAGGTCGCCAAATCTTAGCAGGTGGCTTTAGTGCATTTATGGAAGGCAATGTGCCTGTGTTCGAAGTCGCTCTCAAGGACATCGTCGACGTCGAAACGAAGAAAGTGCTCGCGGGATACAACTATTTCGTCAAATCGGCAAGCGGCGAACGATACGCATTAGCTGCCGACGCGAGTTTCAAAAACTTCCTCGACCAAGCACGAGCCAACTGTTCTCTGAGATGATTCTTAAATTATAAGAAGAAAATAACAGCAATTAATCTGCATCATTCACACCATTTAATGCAAGGACTAACTGCCAGCCCTTAGCACATGACAATTTTTATGGACTTCATTAACATTATTTAACTTGGAGAGGGTGAAATTTTCAGCCATTATTACTAAATTTGTGCAAAAATCAAAGGGACAATAAAACCATAGATGAAATAATATAACAAATAACTTGTATTTTAAATATTTAGACTATGAACAAGAAACTGATTTACTGTCTATGTGCATCCGCGATGCTCTTCGCAGCTTGCTCGGACGAAGCAGTAAATGCTCCGGCAGAAGGCGAAAGCCTCGTTACAATCACTGCGCAACTTCCCGCTGACCTCGGCACTCGTGCTTTCGGCGATGGAACTACCGCTACAAATCTTACTTACGCCGTTTACGAAGCCGGCTCGCAGACTCCGCTTATCGTAAGCTCCGACGAAGTAACTTTCTCGGGTCTTACCGCTACGGTAGGGATATTCAGTTAATAGCTAATTGATTATTTGCCAGAGTCATAGATATTTTG
>JBJEDP010000057.1:0-9082 GCA_051872175.1 Candidatus Limisoma sp. | reverse complement strand
CATCGAAAAATTTCTAAAAAAATTTTTTCGGGGTGAAAGTTGGGTTAACTTTTTCATTTTCTTCCTCTTTTTAACCTTCCTGCCGCAAAGACAATTAAAAATGCACTTACATAGTGCATTTTTCGCAAAATTTTGCACCCACACAGTGCATTTTCTTCAAAAATTACCCTCTTACCTCTTACCTCTTACCTCTTACCTCTTACACAACATCGGTGAATCTGCCGAGCAAATCCACCGATGCAAAAGTCAACCTCTATGAAACCGTTTTGGTCAGTTTTTCATGAAAATAACCTAACATTAATCAACGTGAATCACCTGTGAGCGAGTCGAAACGCCGTTTTCGTTGAATGCCTCAACTGCGAAGTAGTAGTCTTGGTCGACTGTCAATGAGCGCATCAACAGGTTGTGGTCGCCGTAGACCATCCACGAACTGTAGAGCTTGTCGGGAGCGATACCCCAAAGCACGTTGTAGCCTTGTGCACCTTTCACCTCGGTCCATTCGATGTCGATGTCGCGGCGGTCGTCGTGGCGCTTGAGCGTGAGCTTCTTCGGTGCTGTCGGAGCCTTGCCGTTACCCAAGCCGAACACGCGAATCTCGGAGATAGCGAGTGCCGGAGTTGGCACTTTTACGTTCTTGTAGCGGATGTAGCGCAGTTGCTCGGGCGTTTCGAGTTCGGCGTAGTCGTTGGGCGCATCTTTGTAAGAATTGCTGCGGTCCACGATGGTGTGCCAGTCGTTGCCGTCGAGCGAACCTTCGATGGTGTAGCGCGTGCGAAGTCCGTCGTAGCGTCCGTACATGTCACTCTTATAGTCGTGGAAGTTCACTTGCACGGCGCAAACGCTTGCGGGTGTCTGCAAGTCGATGGTAGCCCATTGACCGGCGTCGTTCGACGATGCCAACCAGAACGATTTGGTCTTTTCGTCGGTAAGACCGCTGCCGTCGTTGCCGTCGACTACCGTAGATGTGGTTACGGGCTTAGCGTACGAAAGGAGCATCCAGCCGCGGAAGTCGCCGTGATGTCCGGGCACTGCCGGTGCGTAGTGGGGATAGTCGCCGAAGCGCGTGTCGCAGTACATAATGCCGTCGGCGTCGAACTTCGTCGGGAACATACACAGGCGGCGCTCCCAGCCGACGTTGATGGCGAGCGCCATCGAAGCGAAATGCCAATATTTTCCGCCGGGACCGACAACGGTGCTGCCGTGACCTGCGCCGTTCATATAGCCGCCGGGCTTATACGATATCGGGTTATGCTTTTGGTAGGTGTACGGACCCATCGGCGAGTCGGCAACGTAGACGCCGTCGCCGTAGACGTTAAATTCGGTACCCGGAGCGGCGTATTGCATATAGTATTTGCCGTTATGCTTGGTCAACCACGGTCCTTCGATAAATCCGCCGAGGTTGGTGTCGCTGACGTGGTTTTCGCCGAAGCGTTCCCAGCCGTGTTTAGCCAAATCGAGGTTAAACAGTTCGGTTTTCTCGGTTTTGGGGAGGAAACGACGATTCGGGTCGAGCTCCATTCCGCGTATGGGATAGACGTTCGACGAGCCCCAGAACATATATGCACGGCCGTCGTCGTCGATAAACAAGTCGGGGTCTTGGAGGTCGAACAGAATGCCGGGAGTGGCTTTCCAGTTGCCCGACTTCGGGTCGTCGGTGTAGAGCACGCTCATGCAGCCCGACGGGTCGCCGCACACGTAGAGCACGGAGTCTTTGTAGTTGTGCGCTGCCGGGGCATTACTGCCCTGCGGATACCAATCATTCGGCTTGATGAAGTCCCAGTTTTGAAGGTCGGTAGAATGCCAATAACCGTGCGTACGGGTGACGAACATATAGTATTCGCCGCGAAATTCCACAACGGCGGGGTCGGCGCCCGAGCGATAAGATATGTTCTTATCGGAATTGTATATCATATATGAATAGTCGACATTCAGCGGGTTACAATATGTGTCGTTACGCAAGTTTTGCGCCACCGGCAGCAACGAGCAACCCGCAAGTGCCATTGCTGCAATCAAAATTTTCTTCATCGTCAGAATTATTTGAGTGTAAACATAATCGATTGAGTGTCACGGCTGTTCGGACCGACCATCACGTCAAATTCGCCGGGTTCGGCAACGAAATCGAGGTCGGCGTTGTAGAACTTAAGCATCTCGACGTCGACGGTAAAGTTGACCGTAGCGGTTTCGCCGGCTTTGAGGGCAACGCGCTTGTATGCCTTGAGTTCTTTGACGGGCGGTGTGATGCTGCGGATGCGGTCGTGGATGTAGAGCTGCACGATTTCTTCGCCGTCGACCGCGCCGGTGTTCTTAACGTCGACTGATACGTTGATAGTCGAGCCGGAGGTCATTTCGTCGCTGCTCAGACGCAGATTCGAGTAATCGTAGGTTGTGTAGCTCAAGCCGTAACCGAACGGATAGAGCGGTTCGTTGGGCACGTCGATATAGTTGCTCACGTAGCGCGTATACCACGCCTCGGGAGCCATCGGACGTCCGGTGTTTTTGTGGTTGTAATAGATTGGGCATTGACCGGTAACGAGCGGGAACGTCATAGCGAGTTTCGCCGACGGATTAACTCGTCCGGTGAGCAAGTCGGCAATGGCATCGGCTGCCTTCGAGCCACCTTCCCAAACGGTCAGGATGGCGTCGACGAGCGGCTCCTCGCGTTGGAGTGCCAGCGGACGTCCGGTGAAGAGAAGCATCACAACGGGCTTGCCGGTGGCATGGAGAGCCTCGATGAGTCGGCGTTGTGTGTCGGGCAACTCCAGGGTTGCCCGACTTGCGCCTTCGCCGCTCATTGATGCGGACTCGCCGATGGCAGCAATTATCACGTCAGCCCCCGACGCCACGTCGATAGCCTCTCGCAGCAACTCTGCCTCGTTGCCTCGAACATTATTTTTGTTGTCAGTGAAGTTATATTCCATCTTTTCGTCGTCGGCAAGGTTACATCCGCGTGCATACGTGATGACCGCACCGTCGAGTTGGTCGCGCAAGGCGGCTGCCAAGCCGCGATATGTTGTTGCGTCGCCGTCGCGCCACATTGCCGACATATTTGCTCGTACGTCGGCAAGCGGACCGATGATGGCTATACGCTTGTTGTTTTTCAAAGGAAGCACGCCGTCCTCATTCTTCATCAACACATAGGATTCAGTGGCAATACGGCGTGCTATGCCCAGCTTCTCAGCCGTGCAGTTATCCTTTTTACCTCTCTCCGCATCGCAGTATTGATACGGATTGTGGAAGAGACCCAAATCGTACTTGGCTGTCAACATCCGTCGACATGCCGCGTCTATCTCTTCCGGGGTAATCTTACCTGCATTATAAAGTTTTAATAGTGAGTCGTGATAGTAGTCGGCAATCATATCCATATCCACGCCGCACTTAAATGCCTGAAGAGCAACGTCTTCGGCATTGCCTACGCCGTGATTTTCCATTTCTTTGATTGCCGTATAGTCGGAAACTACGAATCCGCCAAATCCCCAACGGTCGCGAAGTACGTCTTTGAGCAACCAGCTGTGACCGGTCGCGGGAATGCCTTCAAACTCGTTGAAAGAGGTCATTACGCTACCCACGCCTGCCTCGACGGCTGCCTTATAAGGCTCCATGAAGCCGTTCATTGCGGCTTGACGGCTCATGTCGACGGGATTGTAGTCGCGTCCCGATTCAGCCGCGCCGTAGAGTGCATAGTGTTTTACGCACGCCATAATGGTTGTCGGGTCGGCAAGGTTGTCGCCCTGATAGCCGCGCACCCAAGCACGAGCCATGTCGGCGCCCAACAACGGGTCTTCGCCGGCGCCTTCGCGGCTTCGTCCCCAGCGTGCATCGCGACTTACGTCGACCATCGGGCTGTAGGTCCAGCAGATGCCGCCGGTCGATGCCTCTTCGGCGGAGATGCGCGCCGCCGCCTCGAGATTCTCGGGTTTGAACGAGCACGCCATACCCAATGGCATTGTGAATGATGTTTCGTATCCGGAGCATACGTCGGCACCAATTATAATAGGTATGCCTATGCGGCTTTCTTGAACCGCCACTTCTTGCAATTTCCTTACGTCGTCGACGCCGTTGATATTGAATATTCCGCCCACCTCGCCACGGCGTATGCGGTCGGCAAGGGGACACTTTTTCGGGTCGGGTTTCACATTTCCATAACTCGGCAAATTGAATTGTCCGATTTTTTCTTCAACGGTCATGCGATTGAGCAGCCCGTCGATAAATTCGGTTTTCGTCTTTTTTTCAAGTTCTGCGCGCGTGTAGCGAGCATCGTCTTTAGCCGACGTCGGAACAACGGCGGTCAATGCTATTGCCAAGAGTAAAATGTTGCGTAGTTTCATATCGTTTTCAATAGTTGATTTTTCGTTTCCGCTGCAAAAATAGCCCTACACATCGCACTTACCAAATTACAACACCCGCCTTAGCTACTTTATGTTATATAACACATTTTCTACACTACGTTTTTACTACGTTTACACCCGTTATCTATTTATACATCAACTTGTTAACAACCACACTTTCCAACCCGAAAAAGTAGCAAAAAGTAGACAATCGCCTTACAAAAATACAAATAGAATTTACCGCTCACAGAAAAATAGTACGTTTTTCAGACCGCAAAATTGCCGGCTCTTGCGCAAAAAGGAACATCGGCGACAGACAAAAGACCATATCTGCAAGCAAACATTTGTTCACGTTTATAAAATGTATTACCTTTGCGTTTGCTAACTCCGAAGCATCAAAAAACGGCAAGAATATGAGAGTACTGATAGTCAATAAATTCTACTATAATCGCGGTGGCGACTGCATACACGCAATGGGCCTCGAACGCCTGTTGCAAGCCGCCGGCTGCGAAACGGCAGTCTTTTCGATGCAGTACGAAGGCAATGCGCCGAGCGCCTATAGCCGATTCTTCGCGCCCGAAGTGTCGTTCGACGGCGGCATAGCCAACAAACTCAAAGCAATGAGCCGAATTCTCGGCGGCGCCGGCGTCCGAAAGGCGTTCAACAGCGTTGTCGACGCTTTCCGCCCCGACATTGTCCACTTCAACAACATCCACTCCTACCTCTCGCCGACTATCGTCGAAATGGCGAAACACCGCGGACTCAAAACCGTCTGGACGCTCCACGACTACAAGCTGCTCTGCCCCGCCTATTCCTGCCTCAACTCCGAAGGCATCTGCGAACGCTGCATAACCGGCAACAAGCGCAACGTCGTGACCTACCGATGCATGAAAGGCAGTCTCGTAAGCAGCATTGCCGGATGGATTGAAGCCGAATATTGGAATCGTCGTCGACTCGAAGCCGCTACCGACGCATTCATCGCGCCAAGCCGTTTTATGGCACAAAAGATAGCGAAAGGCGGTTTCAGCGCCGACAAACTCCACACGCTCTGCAACTTCGTCAACCCGGACTTCATCAGCAACCTCACGCCCGAAACCGACCGACAACCCTACGGCGTCTACGTCGGACGTCTTTCGCACGAGAAAGGCGTGGCTACGCTCATCGACGCCATCAGTTCGCTGCCTTACGCGCTCAAACTTATCGGAACCGGACCGCTCGAAGACGAGCTCCGCGAAAAGGCGAAAGGCAAAAACATCGAATTCCTCGGCAGCCTGCCTCCCGAAGAGGTGCGCCGCCACGTGGCGAAAGCGCGGATGCTAATCCTGCCCTCCGAGTGGTACGAAAACAACCCGCTGAGCATCATCGAAGCCCTTTGCCTCGGCACGCCCGTCGTTGCCGCTCGCATCGGCGGAATCCCCGAGCTGGTACGTCCGTCAAACGGTGTGCTTTTCCGCAGCGGCGACAAAGACTCGCTGCGTAACTCCATCCGCAACGCCTGGGACCTCGGTTTCGACTACTCGAACATATCCGCAAAAGCCGTCAACGAATTCAACATCGACCGCTATCGAGACTCGCTTTTGAACATATACAACAACATTTAAGAAATTCCTTAAAAAATCTCGAAATAACATGCAATATTTCGAGATTTGCTACGTTATGTAGTATTAGGAAAGAATATTTAGTAATGACAAAAAAAACAAATACACCAACCGATGCATCGATAATCCTCACTTATCGGTGTCCGATGAGGTGTAAAATGTGCAATATATGGCAAAACCCCACCGATAAGAGCAAAGAATTGACTGCCAAGGAGTTGGAAGTGCTCCCGAAGCTGAAATTCATCAACCTTACCGGCGGCGAACCTTTCATTCGCGAAGACCTTGCCGACATCGTCGAGGTGTGCTACACCAAGACGCAACGAATCGTTATTTCCACCTCCGGCTGGTTCGACGACCGCGTCATCGCCCTCGCCGAGCGTTTCCCCAACATCGGAATTCGCATCTCAATCGAAGGTCTCGCGCAGAAGAACGACGAACTCCGCGGTCGTGAAGGCGGCTTCGACAAAGGTCTCAGAACCCTGCTCACTCTCCGCGACATGGGGCTCAAAGACATCGGTTTCGGATGCACCGTGTCGAACAACAACTCCAAAGACATGCTCGCGCTCTACCAACTCTCGAAAGAACTCGGCATGGAGTTTGCCACCGCATCGTTCCACAACTCTTACTACTTCCACAAGACCGACAACGTAATCACCAATCGCGACGAGGTGTGCAGCGACTTCGAACGTCTCGTCAACCTCCAACTCAAAGAATCGCACCCCAAATCGTGGTTCCGCGCTTGGTTCAACATGGGGCTGATTAACTACATCGAAGGCAACCGCCGCATGCTCCCCTGCGAAGCCGGCACGATGAACTTCTTCATCGACCCCTACGGCGACGTTTATCCCTGCAACGGACTCGAAGAACGCTACTGGAAAGAGTCGATGGGCAACATCCGCCAAACGCACGACTTTATGCAACTCTGGAACAGCGAGCAAGCCGAACGCGTCCGCGCTATGGTGCGCAAATGCCCCAAAAACTGCTGGATGGTCGGAACGGCGTCGCCCGTGATGCACAAATACATCAAATATCCTCTCCGTTGGTCGATTGCCAACAAGATTCGCAGCCTCCGCGGACTGCCCGCCTGCCTCGACAAGACCTGGTGCGACGTCGGGCAAGACCCTTCGCAAGGCGACCTGAGAGAAAAATTCTAACGCTATGAAAGTTGTAGTAACCGGCACTCGAGGTATTCCCGAAATACTCGGTGGCGTCGAAACCCACTGCGAGGAGCTCTTTCCGCGCATCAGCGAATTGGGCGTCGACGTTACGGTAATCCGCCGCAGTTGCTACGTCGCTCCCGAAAACCGCCGCAGCGAATATAAAGGCGTAAAACTCGTCGACGTCTATGCGCCTCGCCGCAAGAGCCTCGAAGCTATCGTCCACACCTTCCTGGCGGTCGTCAAAGCACGCCGACTCAATGCCGACATCGTCCACATCCACGCCATCGGTCCTTCGCTTATGGCGCCATTGGCTCGACTTCTCGGAATGAAAGTGGTAACTACCCACCACGGACCCGACTACGACCGCAAAAAGTGGGGTTTCTTCGCCAAAACGATGCTCAAAGCCGGAGAATGGTGCGGCGCGAAGTTCAGCAACCAAGTCATCGTCATCTCGCAGGTAATCAGCGACATACTTCAAACGAAACACCACCGCGCGAGCAATCTCATCTACAACGGCGTAACTCCGCCCGTGCGCTCCACTCACAACGACTACATCGAAAGTCTCGGCTTGTCGAGCGGAAAATATGTCGTCGCCGTCGGACGATTCGTCAAAGAGAAATGCTTCGACATGCTCATCGACGCTTTCACGGCGCTCAACCCCGAAGGCTACAAACTCGTAATTGCCGGCGATGCCGACCACCCCGACGACTACTCCGAGATGCTTAAACAGAAGGCGCACCGTAGCGGAACCGTCCTCACAGGTTTTATCCGCGGCGAACGTCTTAACCAAATCCTTACCAACGCCGCTCTGTTCGTACTTCCATCGACCCACGAAGGGCTGCCCATCTCGCTCCTCGAAGCCATGAGCTACGGGCTCGACGTTGTGGTCAGCGACATCCCCGCAAATCGCCTCAGCCAACTCTCCGCCGACGACATGTTCCGCACCGCCGACGTCGATTCGCTGCGCGATGCTCTTAGCCGAAAACTCGCCAATCCCGCGCCGCGAACATACGACCTCAGCGACTACAATTGGGACAACATCGCTCGACAAACCGTCGACGTTTACCTCCGCACCATCGAAGGAAAATAGCCCGTTTTCTCGTCGGAACATGCCGAAAAATTTGGCAATAACCACAAAAAATAATACTTTTGCAATTGTAAAGCCGGAAGCGGCTTACATAAATAGTTATGAAGCGTTTTTGCTTATCCTTTAACTGAAAATCGCCAAAATAATTCACAGAAGGAGAAAGCAGTCAGAGGCGCTCATGCTTTGTTGTATATCATTCCCCACGCGGGTTTAGATATCCAATAGGCGTGGGGTAAAGGGCTGTTTATTTCTGTGAAGGCGTTTGGCGATGCCCCAGTTAAGATAATCAGAAGTTGCCCTACGCTTTTGCATTTAAACAAGCACCGGGTGATGGGCACACCCGAAGTAATATAGCGATGCCTATCCACATCGGACAACTTATTCGCAGTAAACTCAAAGAAGACGGACACTCGATTACGTGGTTCGCCTCACAGATTTGTTGCACGCGCTCGAACGTCTACAAGATTTTCGCGAACGACAACATCGACATTCGCTTGCTCGAGCGAATCAGCCGCGTGCTGCACTATAATTTCTTTAAAGACATCGCCGACGAACAATAAAGAGCCATCCCGTTGACCCCATTAGTCCCATTAGACTCATTAGACTTATTAGTCCCATCCGGCAATTCCACGCAGCGCAAGCTGCCGAATAACCTTATAACCGCATAACCGCATCGAAGATGCCTCCTAACCGCAGAGCAACGCACCGCTCTTCAGCGCCTCGGTGCGACCTACCAGGCGTACGGGAGTGAATAGGGTTACCACCAAGATGCTAGCTCGAAGAGCTTGCAGAATTTGGGTAACCCCACCTTGCCGCAAGCGGCTAGGTGGGGAGAGCATGGCGCGGGGAGCGAACTAGAATCCACAGCGTGTCGAAGATACGCTGTGGATAGTGTGCGTCGGAGACGCGCCG
>JBJEDP010000056.1:0-9090 GCA_051872175.1 Candidatus Limisoma sp. | reverse complement strand
TAATGCAGGTTATATGTTCAACGGCGGTCGAGTTGGTAAGCGAGTCGCGGAGTGCCGTTGTGGCAAAGGATTATTCCGGTGTAGACGAAACCCATGCGGATGAGTGTGCGCTGCATCACGGTGTTGTCGGCGTGTGTGTCGACGCGCAGGGTGTCGAATCGGTCGAGGCACCAGCGGAGGCAAGTTTCGCCGATTCCGCCGACTTTGCCCGACGAGGCGAGCCGATGCACCACGGCGTAGGGACGGTCGTTGAGCCATGCGCCTTGGATGTGTGCGTAGGTCGGGTCGGGACCTTCGATTAGGGCGAATGCGGCGAGGATTTCGTCGCTGCGGCAAGCTGTCCAAAGCACACCGGCGCTGATGTCGGCGCGAACGTCTGCCTCCGACGGGTAGCCGTCAATCCATTGATTGGGGTTCCCCGAGGCTGCCATAAAGCGGCGTGCGTCGGCGTAGATTGCCGCTATGCGCGGGATGTCGGCTTCGACGGCGAGGCGGAAGGTTATCATCATCGGAATGTTAGTGTTGACAGGTTTTTACAAAGCATTTGTCCGACGGCGCGGATGTCGTCGGATGTTACGGCGCGGATGCGGTCGGCAACGGCTTCTACGTTGAGCGTCGAGCCGTAGTTGAGCACTTCTTTACCGAGCGAGAGTGCGCGGCTTTCGGGACTTTCGCTGCTGACGATGAGTTGCCCGACGTACTGCTTTTTGGCGGCATTGAGGGCGCGTTCGGTGATTCCGCCATCGGCGATGCGGCGAAGTTCGTCGTCGATGAGTCGGCGACACTTGGCGGTGTGGCGGTGGTCGCTGCCGAAGTAGATGGTAAAGAGTCCGACATCGGAGAGCAACGTGACGGTCGACTCGACGGTGTAGGCATATCCTCGGCGCTCGCGAATGGCTACGTTGAGTGTGGAGTTCATACCGGGTCCGCCAAGGATGTTGTTGGCGAGCAGCAGTGCGTATTTACGGCTGTCGTGCATGCCGAAAGTTGTGGTTCCGACGATGGTGTGCGACTGATGCGCGTCGATGTCGCGGATGTGGTCAAACGGCTGAGCGGCAACAATGGGTTGGCACGAGCGGCGGCTGAGCGGATGGTGCATGGCTCCGAAATAGCGCTCGACGAGGGCGAAAAATCGCTCTGCGGGGATGCTGTCGACGGCGAAGAGCACCATATTGTCGGGCACGTAGAGGCTTCCGACATAGTCGAGGCAGTCGGCTCCGGTTAGGCTTTGCAGGGTTTCTTCGTTGCCTAAGATATTGTGTCCGAGCGGTGTACCGGCAAAGATTAGGTCTTCGAAGTCGTCGTAGATTGCGTCGGCGGGCGAATCGCGATAGGAGTCGATTTCTTCGATGACCACCTCTCGCTCTTTGTCGATTTCGTGCTCGGGAAAGGTGGAATTGCACACCAAGTCGGCGATGAGGTCGACGGCGCGCGCCATGTTGCCCGACGGAAAGACGCTATAGACGAGTGTTTCTTCTTTGGTTGTGTAGGCGTTAAGTTCGCCGCCCACGCGCTCCATGCGGTTAAGTATGTGCCAGGCTTTACGTCGCCGGGTGCCTTTGAAGATGGTATGCTCCACAAAGTGTGCCAGCCCGAGGCGAGCGCCGTCGTCGCGGCTGCCTGCCTGCACTGCCAGCCCGAAATAAGCCACGCTTCCCTGTCGGCGTTGATAGACGATGCGCAGACCGTTGGGAAGCGTGTGATAGTGATAGGTTTTCTCCATTGCCGAAGGCGGCTTAGAGGTTAAATGCTTTGCGGATGACGTCGACATAGTCGAGTTTTTCCCAAGTGAAGAGTTCAACTTCGATGTCTTTATCGCCGTTGTAGACCGACTTGAAGTGCTTAACGACGGTTTGCGGCTGACGACCCATATGGCCGTAGGCTGCGGTTTCTTCGTAGATTGGTTGACGCAACTTGAGACGGCGTTCGATTGCTGCGGGACGCATATCGAAGATGCTTTCCACAACTTTTGCAATCTCGGAATCGCTCAAAGCCACGTGGCTCTTGCCATAGGTGTTTACGCAAAGGCTCACGGGACGCGCCTCGCCGATTGCGTATGCCACTTGCACGAGCACTTCGTCGGCAACGCCGGCTGCTACGAGGTTTTTAGCGATGTGACGAGCGGCGTAGGCTGCGGAGCGGTCGACCTTGCTGGGGTCTTTTCCGGAGAAAGCGCCGCCACCGTGTGCGCCGCGACCTCCGTAGGTGTCGACGATGATTTTACGTCCGGTCAGACCGGTGTCGCCGTGAGGGCCACCGATGACGAATTTGCCGGTCGGGTTGACGTGAAGAATCAACTCGTCGTCGAAGAGAGCCTTAATCTTGTCGGGCTGTGCAGCGACAACACGCGGCAACAGAATGGTCGCAACGTCGTGGCGTATCTGCGCGAGCATCTCGGCGTCGGCGGCAAGTTGCGCCTCAACAGTGCCATCGGCGGGTGCGATGAAGTCGTCGTGCTGGGTGCTTACCACGATGGTGTGGATGCGTTGCGGCTCGCCCGCTTCGTTATATTCTACGGTCACCTGGCTCTTGGAGTCGGGACGAAGATAGGTCATCTCCTTGCCTTCGCGACGGATGTCGGCGAGAGTGCTCACGATGGCATGAGCCAAGTCGAGCGTCAGAGGCATATAGTTGGCGGTCTCGTTCGAGGCATAGCCGAACATCATGCCTTGGTCGCCGGCGCCTTGATTGTCGGCATCGGCGCGCTCAACGCCGCGGTTGATGTCGCCCGATTGTTCGTGGATAGCGGTGAGAATTCCGCACGATTCGCCGTCGAACTTATATTCGCTCTTAGTGTAGCCGATGCGGTTGATTACGCGACGTGCCGTGTCCATAATGTCGATGTAGACATTCGATTTCACTTCGCCGGCAATCACAACCTGACCGATAGTAACGAGAGTTTCGCAAGCCACTTTCGACGTGGGGTCGTAGGCAATAAGTTTGTCGAGGATGGCGTCAGAGATTTGGTCCGCCACTTTGTCGGGATGTCCTTCCGACACTGATTCAGATGTAAATAAGTAGTTCATTTTCCAATGCGTTTTACGTGGAAAATGCTAAGAAGTCTGAAAATCAAAGGGATTTGCAGTTTTAGCATTTTTTAGTGTGGTTGCAAGCAGCCAAATTTTTCCACAGATTAATAATTCGTTTTTATTTCGGTGTGCAAAGGTATACAATAGCAGTGAAAAATGCAATAGATTTCGGCGAAAAAAGTGGAGAAAAGTGGAGAGGTAAGAGGTAAGGGGTAAGAGAAGCGCTAAAGCGCGGTTAGAGGGCATCTGCGATGCGTGTTAACATATTGACTATAAGCCAATTGTAGGGTCGCGCCTTGGTGCGACCGTGCAGGCGATGGTATATAATAGACTGATAATCAGCATACATATCTCACACACCTACTCGGTTGCACCAAGGCGCAACGCTTTTGTTAAGGTCGATTAATAGTTTTCAGCGCGGAGCTGGAAGTAAGCCTTCGGGTGCTTGCACACGGGGCAAAGTTCGGGAGCTTCCTTGCCGATGTGGATATGACCGCAGTTGAGGCAATGCCAGATGCAGTCGCCGTCGCGCGAGAACACAATCTTGTCGGTAATGTTGTTGAAAAGTTTGCGATAGCGAGCCTCGTGCTCTTTCTCGATAGCTGCAACACCTTCGAAAGCAGCGCCGATGCTGTCGAAACCTTCTTCGTAAGCCTCGCGAGCAAACTGAGCATACATCTCCGTCCATTCGTAGTTTTCGCCGTTTGCAGCATCTTCGAGATTCTCAAGAGTATCGGGCACAGCACCGCCGTGGAGCAGTTTGAACCACAATTTAGCGTGTTCGCGCTCGTTACCTGCCGTCTCTTCGAAGATTTTCGAGATTTGTACGTAGCCGTCTTTTTTCGCTTTCGAGGCGTAGTAGCTATACTTATTAGTTGCTTCGCTCTCACCGGCAAACGCTGTGCGCAAGTTTGCTTCGGTCTTTGTTCCTTTTAATTCTTTCATAGATGCGATTTATTTTGGTTTGCTGCAAATGTAGTAAATAACTCAAGCAAAAACAAGATAATCCGACAAATTTGGGATAACAACGAACAAAAGGAGGCATAAAAATGTTCTTTAACTGAAGATGAAACTATTAATGTACATACTCGTCGTTATTGCGTCGGCGTTTTGCAGCCTCACGGTGTTTAGCGAAGCCGCCGAATGTGAACGTGTGCCGCACCGCTACGAAACGTCGGCAGACAACAGTTACGACGTCGGCAGCAGCATCTGTAGCTTCGCTTTGACCGCCAATTCATCGGCGCAACACTTCAGCGCTACCGCAAAACGTATGCTCTCGCAAATTGTCAATAAGATACGCCACGCCTGTGCCACTCACGCACGGATGGCTATCGACGGAGCGCGCCGCAATGCCATGGTCTACGCCGATGTCTACGGCACAACCTATCGTCCCGGACGCGTCGCCGCAGCAACTCGGCTCACCGTCGTTATTCGACATCTTATCATTTAGACAGCAGTTTCCATTAAATTTAACCTGCATTATTCACACTTTTCCTACTGCAAGAGCTAACTGCCAACACCTTAGCGCAATGCTCGCTCTTCCTCTTTAAAGGTAGGATTTACTACATTCAGCATCGTCATCGCTGCGCTCACGCTAATGCGCCGCCATTTAGCCCTTTCGTAACGGAATAGTATGAATAATGCAGGTTAACAACCCACCTCGACGCACCATGACTCGAGGCTTCCCTCTTTGTCAACTCATTAACTCATTAACTCATTAACTCACAAACACAATGGAAACAATAGCAATACTCAACCCGAAAGCCATGCCGCACATCGAGCGACGTGCAAACATCAACGCAATCATCATCAGCAGTTTAATAATTGCAGCAGGCATCTATTTGGCATTCTTTGTCAAAGTAAACACCCCGACGTCAAACCTCAACATAGCCCGACTCTTCTGCTCGTGGACGCTGCTCATCGTGGGCAGCATCGGCTTGCTGGCTCGTAGCACGCACTGGGTCTACACACCGTCGGGAAAGGTTATACACAAAAGCAGTACGACAGTCTATGCCAACGACTTCGACAACCTGCGCGCCACAGCGAAACGATTCGGCGGCATCACGCTAAACATCACCGGTCCGGCGGCACTCGAAGTAGACTACCTCTACACCTCCGACCGCAGTTTTGCAGCCTACCAGATAAGCCAATCCGGCATGCTTGCCGACACAATGCTCACCGACGTCGTATTCCTCGAAGGCGACTATGCCAAGAAATTCATCCGCACCGTCAAACGCTTAGGCCGTTAGAGACCGTCGTTAGTATCCGCGGCAAGGCAAAGACATAACGCCGATAGACCAAGAGGATGCATCAAAATCAGGTGCATCCTCTTTCTTATTACATTAGTAATGAATTGTTTACATAGGATAGTGTCCGGAAATATGTAAACTCGAAAAACCGAGTACCCCTGTCGTGTCGAAGATACGGCAGGGGTAGCTGTGCCGAAGGTACAGCAATTGTGGGTAACGCCGGGTTTAACCTCAAAGAGGTTCAACCTGGTGAATATCAGCAAATTAGAGAGCGAGCTTCGGAGATGCTCGGTTGTGATAGCAGACGCCTACGGCGTGGTTATAGACCGATTTCAGGTTTCTAATTCCTGATTCCTTTTTCTATCATAATCTGTATTCTTGATACAAAATTAATACAAGGCAGGCTTTTTAGGCTACCTCTAACGCGGCGGTTGGCGGCGGAATTGGGTTGGCGGTGTGTTAATTTATCGAAAAACAATATATTTTTATTGAATTATGGAAAGTAATACAAAATCATTAAAAAGCCTGATTATAGTGTGCGCAGGGCTTTGCGCGCTGTTTGTGGCTTTTATCAGCTATCAATCGTGGGGAACTATTGAATATGTCACCTCCAACATCCCGAGCGAAATGGCTGACATTCAATAGCTTCGCATTTCGGTAGTGTTGGTTCGCTATGCGCTGGCGTTGGCTTTGGTTGCAACCTTGTTGGTGTTTCTCTTCAAAATCGTGCGCGGCGCCGCCTCCGGAAAACTTTTTCTCAGAGGCAATCACCGCAGTATATACGCAATGTCGGCGCTCTACTTCGTCTATTCGCTTGTCGACGGCAATGCCGGAAATCTCATCTACAAGGGCGTCGACGAGGTGTCTATCTATATCAACGAGTATATGCTGATTACTTGCTTTGTGCTGTTTGTGTTCGGCAAACTGTATTCGATTGCGGTCGACGTGAGTGAAGAACAAGAACTTACAATCTAAAACGACAGGATTATGGCAATTATAGTAAATCTCGACGTGATGATGGCAAAGCGAAAGATGTCGCTCGGCGAACTTGCCGGCAAGATTGGCATCACGCAGGCGAATCTGTCGATTCTGAAAACGGGGAAGGCGAAGGCGATTCGCTTCAGCACTCTCAACGCTATCTGCACGGTTCTTGAATGCCAACCTGCCGACATTCTGGAATTCCGCCCCGACGAGGATTGACGTTCAGCGTTTTGCAAGAAATTCGGCGAGGTTGCGCTCTGCTGCCGAGGCAAGTGGATGCGCGGCGATTTGCCACGGGGTGTCGTCGGTTTCGAGGAGGATGAGTTGGCGCGGCACGGATTGCAGCGTCTGTTCGTTGCGAATGGCGCCGAAGCCGAGGTAGATGCCGTGGCGAACGTATTGCTCTGCCTGACGAATGCCGAAACGCGCGCCGTGGCGCATCCAGCGGCACTCGGGCTTGAGCCGAGCGTGCACCGCGAGAATGATGTCGGAGGCTTTTACTTCGTGGACTATCAACGGTTTGCGGAGCCTTTCCGACAGGGCAACGTGTCGCTCGAAGATTATGCGCTGACGGTCGACATCAGCACCGCGGAGGCGGTCGATGCCGCATTCGCCGATGGCAACGACTTGCGGATGGCGTGCGGCGGCTTCGAGCAGGCGAAAATCGTCGTCGTCGACGTGCTCGGTGCTCCATGGATGTATGCCCACCGAATACGACAGCCCGGGCGCGGGGTCGAATCGGCGCGGCTCGACGCTGATTATGCCGACAGTCGAATCAGCCTGATGGGTATGTGCGTCGATGAGCATTACGGTACGGGGTCGTAGCCGCTACCACCCCACGGATGGCAACGACAGATGCGTTTGACAGCCAGCCACAGCCCTTTGACGGGTCCGTGCTTGACGATTGCCTCGATGGCATATTGGCTACACGTTGGCGTATAGCGACACGCCGGCGGAAACATCGGGGAGATGCATGCGCGATAGAATCGAATCGGCTGTATCAGAATCCACGAAAGGATGTTGTGTGTTCTCACTTTTCGGCGGTTTTGTTTATCAATTCAGGGAGTCCGGCAAGCAGTCGTTGCATCTTGCGCTCTACCAACGAATATGGCGTCGGCTCGTTGGCTATGTAGATAAACGCCACGTCGGCACGACAGTTGTCGTCGGCAATCAGACTGCGATTGAGTCGGTATGCTTCGCGGATGCGCCGACGCATAAGCACGCGCCCTACCGCCCCTCGGATGCGTTTTTTCGGTATGGTAATCATAAACTGCACGGGACGCCCTTCGCTGCGCCGACTCGGTGCATAAACCATGCGTAGCGGATATGCTACCTGCGACTTGCCTTCTGCAAAAAGGCGGTCGATAGCACGTCCGCTACACAATTTATGGGTCTTATCGAGACTGTATTCGGCCATGGTTGTTTATGATTTATCGATAGCCGTCGTTCAACAGACTACGATTGTTCTAATTATTCTGCTTCAAGTAGAGTTCCAGCGCGGCAGGCATCGAGGGAGCCTCGGGTGTCGGCGCCATCAGGTCGAGCCGGAAGCCGGCGTCTTGGATGGTTTTTGCCGTCGTCGCTCCAAGGCAGCCGATTTGGATGTCGCCTTGGTTGAAATCCGGGAAATTCTTAACCAACGACTTGATTCCCGACGGGCTGAAGAAGAGCAACATATCGTAGTCGAACTTCTCTTCGGGCGTGAAGTCGTTGCTCACCGTGCGATACATCACAGCTCGCGTATACTTGATGTTGTTGGCATCGAGCGGAGCCGCCTCTTCGGGCTTGTTGGCTTCGTTGACCACGTAGAGATACTTCTCGTCGATGTGTTTTACCATCGACGGTATCAACTCGTCGATTTTGTTCGACTTGCCGAAGAAGATTTTGCGCTTGCGATAGACGATGTACTTTTGCAAATACAACGCTATTGCCTCCGACGTGCAAAAATATTTCAACGTTTCCGGGACGTTATAACGCGTCTCTTTTGCCAAACGGAAGAAATGGTCAATGGCTGATTTAGCCGTAAAAATCACTGCCGTGTAGTCGCCGAGCGATATGCGCTGCTGACGAAATTCCTTCGAAGTCAACCCTTCCACCTTGATAAACGGACGAAACACCATTTCTACTCCATACTTGTGTGCTATGTCGAAATAGGGCGACTTCTCCGTCGACGGTTTCGGTTGTGATACTAATATCTTGTTTATTTTCACAATGTTAAGTTGAGTTGTTACTAATTACAAAATATTGCCCTATATGCTATCAGATAGGGCACAATTTCAACGGCGCAAAGGTACAAAATAAAATAAAAGCACTGAAATATTTTATTGTAAAAAACTCTAAAACTCTTCAAAAGGAAAGCAATTCGTGCCAAAAGATAAATAATTATAGCAATAATTGTCATAATTCCGTTATTATTCGGGAAAAAGAGCATAACTATTGCTACCGGCGAAAGCAGCAATCCCATGAGCGATTGCGACGCGTTGAAGCCTTGTATCCACAAATCGGTTTCGATGTGCCGTGCAAAGATGAATCCTATTACCCTAAACAATATCAACTGCGCTACGTAGATTATCCCGGCGCCGCCGACATAGGTCCACACGTCGATGCCCGAACCGATGTCGAAAAACGCGCAATAGACTATCATGCCCTCCATTATCACCGCCTGAGCAATCAACGCAACCATCGTCACGGTTTCGCTCATCGTATGGTCGTCGAGGTGATTCTTCGTGCGGCGCACCGACCACGTATTCTCGACTATCGTCGAAAAATATTTGCGCCCGACGCGGTAACAAAACGCAACTATCAAAAACGCCGTAAAGAGCATCAACAGC
>JBJEDP010000055.1:0-9219 GCA_051872175.1 Candidatus Limisoma sp. | reverse complement strand
ATATTAGGGTTTTTATTAGGGGCTATTATTTGCCATACTCGGCAAGGACGTTGCCTTGCTCGTCGAGTTTTACCTTGATGCTGCTGCGACCCGACTTCAAACCGACTAAGTAGTAGTTGCCCTCGTCGGCTGTCTCGACGAATGAGGCGAAATATAACTGATAGTCGGCGTAAGAAGCCTCAACAGCCGCTTTTACCGCTTCGGGAAGAGACTCCGGTTGACGGTAGTCCAAATCCCATTCGCTGCTGCTCCAAGCATATCCCTCAGCGCTGCGCTCGAATGTCACGTCAATCTTGACGCCCGTATAGACGATTTCCACAACGAGTTGCTTGTTGTCTTGGTCCCAATCGCGGATTGTGGCTTCCGGATAACGGTTCAGGATGTAAGCCTCAACTTGAGTGCGATTTTGCAAAAGACCGTTATCCACAATTTCCGGATTGTTGTCATCACCGTCGGCAGGTTCGCTGTCGGGGGTAGTTCCGTCGACATTGATGCGTACCTCGCTCTTTTTGCCGTCTTTACCTTTGACAGTTGCGATGTAGTAGGTTTCGCCCTCAGCGGTTACACATTCTTCGATTTCGCTTACCTTGGCGTGGTCTGCTTCGAGGGCATCGATAGCATTTCGCACCTCGGCAGGCAGATTCTTCTCATTCACATTGGTGCGAGTCGAAGTCCAGTTGCCTGCAGCATCAAAGTAGAGAGTACGGACAGTGCGTTGGTCGAGAATTTCAACCACGGCGCCATCGTTGCCGACTTCGATGTGGATATAACGAGCGCCCGGATAGTTGCTGTCGACGAATGCAATAACATAGTCGGGGATGTTGTCTACCACCCAATCGCCATAGCCGTGATGGCTGTTCTGACGGACTGCATCGAGGTCGAGATGAACGAGCAGACCTTCGGCAGTGTAGTAGAGAGTCACATCGAAGAGCGTAGAATCGTCGGCAAACGTACCTTGAGCCTTGATAACATAGATTGCGCTGACAGCCTTATGGCTATAGCGACTGATTTGGCTGACAAGAGTAAGTTGCCAAGCGGCGTAATCGCTGCTTTCAAAAGCCGCTTTCACCGCGTCGGGAAGAGCGTCGTAGTTAGAGTTTGTGCTCAAGAGCGAACGTTGTTGACTCGTCAAGTTGTACAAAACCGTTGATTTGATGAGTTCACCCGCTTCGTTTGAGAAAGAGAATGAAGCGGTGGCGTAAATTGAGTCAACACTCCAGTCGACCGACGTTGCGCCGGGGAAGGTTTTATCAAAATCTTGAGATATCGCAAGCGGCAGATTGACATCGGCGGCAGACGACACCTCCAAATCATCTGATTGGCTGCAAGACTGCAACGAGTAGAGCGCTGCGACAGCCAACGAGCAAACTAATAACTTTTTAAAACATCTCATAATAACAAAATGATTTATATTAAAAAAAATAGTGTTTGAGCAGGTAAAGCCAATTAGACTTACGTGCTCAAACACTACATATTGCTTTTATGGATGCAAATTTAGCCCGACATCAAATCAAAGACCAAACATTTTCTTATAAAGAAAACAAATATTTGCTTTGATTTCGTTAAATAAACTTTGTCGTTCGAGAATGTCGTTAATTTTCAACGCATTATCCACTCTACACTCTTACCTCTTACCTCTTACCTCTTACCTTTCTCCGCTCTTCACTATCGTCCCTGCCGAGTGGGCAACGTGTTGCGGTGCGTAGAGGCATTGAGCGGTGGCGATGCCCGAAGCGAATTGTCCGGCATTGTTGACATAGACGTCGTAGGCAATGACGAACGTGCCCTTAGGCAGCCCGGTAATGAAGATGTTAGTCTGCGCGTCGCGAGTTTCGCGGAGCATGAAGATACCGTCGCGCCAATCGTAGGTCGGCACTTGGTCGACAGGCTCGAATGCCGCGGGACGTTGGTCGGTAACGGCAACGTAGTTCATGTCGCGAGTCGATTTGAGCGTCAGACGCACTTGCAGTTTGTCGCCCACGCGGATTTGGTCGTTGGCAACACTCTTGAGATTGCCTTCGCTGTCGTAGCGGAACAACGCTTTGTTGATGCTGATGTCGCGCGAGTCGTTGCGGCGCACTTCGGTCATCGGCGCTTCGTAGTTGACGTAAGCGGCGCCCCAAGCGGGATTGTAGCCGTAACGCTTGATGGTGACATCTTTTCCGGCAACTTCAGAAGCATCGAAACTGCGGCGAACGTATCCGAAACGACTGTCGGTGCCGTAGTCGACCGGCTTACTGTCGACGGTGATTTCAGCCTGACGGCGGTCGGTGTTGGTCCACGACGTTCCGGTGGCGAGGATGGCGTTTACAGCCATGCAAGCGGCAGGCGATTCGCCCCAGTTGCGGGTTTCCTTGGTGAGGAGAATCCAGCGGCGAATGTTGTTGATGTCCGGGTCGGAGGGGTCGACGGTGTAGAACGCGATGAGCGCCTTCGAAGCGAGCCAGAGGCGGTCGCGACCCTCGGTATCCCAATAGTATCCCCACGTGTCGTCTTTGCGCGCGTGCTGACGGAGCGACTCGACGATGCGCTTAGCCTCTGCCTTCTTGCCGACGTTGGCGAGCAGGATGGCTGCTTGGATGCGGCGGTCGAGACTGTAGTCGCGCCAATTTTGGACCGTATAGTTTATCACTTCGTCTTTCACCTCGGCGGCTTTGCCCGAGAGCGGCACTTGTACAAACATCGAGCGAACGAGGATGAAGTCGAAGAATTGGTGATATTCGGAAGGCTTGATTTTGTAGCATTTGATTTGGTCGGCAACCTCGTTGTCGGCGTAACTGCAAGCCTTTTCGATGAATCGGTCGGCAGAGCCGTCGTAGTAGCCCATTTGGTTGAGCATACCGAACTCTTCGAGCACGTCGAGCGTCATCCAAAGGCTTGACTCGCAGTCTTTGAACCATCTGATGCCGCCGTCGGAGTTTTGCAACGACCGAAGCATTGACAGGGCTTTTGCCTTGCGAGAAGCGATGGTCTGTTGGTCGGTAAGGTCGACGAGGCTGCGCATATTTTCCGTTTCGCGCTCGGCATCGGTCAGCCACGGACTGTTGTTGAGGCTGATGGTCTTGAGGTCGGCGTTTTTATTGAGGTTCGACGTCAGCGAGTCGTCGGCGTGCCATTGCTTGATGGCGTCGGCAATCATCGGCGACGAACCCACGATGCCTTCAGCAACCGATGCGACGAAGAAGTTGCGCGCTTGAGCCGTTGCTGTTACGCTTTCGCTGACGAGCGACGGCAGCGCAGCCACGCAGTACCACGTCGGGTTGTCGCAGTATTCCAATGTGATTCGTCCTTTCGACACCTTCGGGAAGGCGAACGTCACGCTTTGCTCGTTCTCACGGATGTAGAACGGCTTGGCTTCAACAACGGGCGTCGTTGCAGCCAGCACGGGCAGGAGATGTTGCTCGCCGTCGGCAAAATTGTCGGTAGCGGCTTTGATGCGGTAGCCCAAGCCGTCGATAGCCGCCGTGATGTCGGCGTCGACAGTGATGTCAACGACCTGCGAAGCGAGCGGCTCGAGGGTCACTGCCGCGCTGCGCGTGAGCAGCGTTTTTAGCGTTGCGGCGTCGAAGATTTCGATGGTTACGGTCGTTTCGATTTGCTCCGACGAGTTGTTCATCACCGTTGCCGGAAGGATAACCGCATCGCCGTGGCGCACGAAGCGCGGCAAGTTGGCTTGCACCATAACGGGTTTCGATGCCGTGACGAGTTCTTTGATGGTAGCCTTGCGAAGGTCTGCCGTATAAGCCACCGCGCAGAATTGCCATTGCGTGTTGACGTTCGGCACGTCGAAGTCGATAGTCACCACACCGTCGGCATCGGTTACCAGCGTCGGCATGAAGAATGCCGTCTTAATGCTCGGGTCGCGGTAGTTGAAGTTGTCGTCGATGCCTCCTGCAGCACTTTCTTCGACAGTCGGTTCGGCATTTTCTTTGGATGCCATTTTCATTTCGCTGCTTCCCATATCGCAAACCGCTTCGGGTTCTACCATGTCAAAATCTTCGGATTCTTCGGCTTTGTAGCCGTGTTTCGGCGCTGCCATACAATATAAAGCCCTTGGCATAAATCTTATTGCGCCGAGTTGACGATTGTACATATTAATATACGGGCGAAGGATATTGGACGTCGCGAATCTTTCGGCAGCCCCATAGGTCATCGCTCTGCCATAACCTACGTTGTTCATTCTTTCGCTGAAAGGCGTCAATTGCGACATATAGAAACCGAATTCGGGGAAATTGGGCTCAATGCTGTTGAGCGCGGCGTCGTACATATAGGCAATCATCGCACCGGCAAGGCGTTGACGGTCGTTCTCGAGGCGGAAACGCCAGCGTTCGGGAGTCGACGGAGTGATGAAGTCGCGGAAAGTTTCTTTGACGATGCGCGTTTCGCCGAGAGGTTCGGCAGGCTTGACCGTAATGACGCGTTTCGTCATTTTGTGACCGACGAAAGCCGACAGCGTGAGTTTCGCCGTTTTGTCGTCGGCGATTTCGGGACGCAGCACGATGGTGTTGCGACCCTTCTCCGACATATGGTTGCCTGAGGCAAGTGTTTTGACATCGTCTTCCAAGACGAAGAACACACAAGAAGCGCTCGACGATTTGTAGTCGACGGTCAGCGTTCCGTCGGCAGCTACTTGCAGTTCGGACGTTTCGACCCAAAGCGGCGTGTCGTAAGGCGGCTGAGCGTCGGCTGAGCGATAGACCACGAGCGAGCACGAACTCTCGACGGTGGTGTCGGCGGTAAGCCAAACTTTCAGCGTATATCTTCCGGAAGCCACAGCGCTGAGGTCGACAACGGGGCTGAGCGAAGAAAATTCGCCGCGAGCTGCTTCGCTATTCTTGTCGGCGTCGGTCAGCGTGAATGCGCAGCGTGCATCGACGGCGCGCTCTTCGAGATTGCTTACGCTAAGGTTGAGTTTAGCCGTCGGCGAAGCCTCGATAGTTGCGTCGCTGAGCGAAATGCCGAGTTTTGAGCCGATGCAGACGGTTTCGGAGGCAGACTGCGTTTCGCCTGCCGGCGATGTAGCCTCAACAGACACATTGAAGCGACCGAAATTTTTCCCGTCGAGGATTGTCTGCGACACGTCGACCGTCCACGTTCCGTCGTCGGCGGTTGTTGTCGTTGCCGTGTAGGGTTTGCCGTCAGGCTCGTCCCAATCCCACCACGACCGAGCAGGCGTGAACGTGCACTTCACCGTTGCTCCGGCTACGGGAAATTGCGAATAGGTAGCCACGCGACCGGCGCACTTTATGTCGTCGGCAGTGGCAAAATGCGATGCCTCGCGATTGAGTTCGACGAAGAATGTCGGCGCTTTGTATTCGCTGACGGTTATCCATTTTGAGCCTCCATAACCGGAGCCGGATACTTGGATGCCGAACTGTCCGGTCATGCCGTCGGTAGGAATCTTTAATTGTCCGGCGATGCGTCCCAACGAGTCGGTTGTGAGGCTGAGCGAGTCGACAATCTCGCTGTTTGTGTCCCGAAGCCTTACATTGAGTTTAACGCCCGCCACCAACTTTCCGCTGCGTTTGGAAGTAGAATAAGCCACAGCGCTGAATCGGACAGTGTCGCCCGGGCGATAGACCGCCAAGTCGGTCACAACATTTACTTCATTATGCGTATTCTTTTCGTAATAAAAATCTCTATAGACCGACAAATCGGCGCTGCGGTCGTTGCCGAGTGTGGCGCAGCATTCGCTGTAATAACTCTTCGAACGGCTGTCGTCGTAGACGATATAGCCGAAACGGTTGGTCTTTTGAGTCGATTTATTTTTTTCCTCAGTGATGGTAACGGCAGCACCGGTTACGGGATGCCCGGTTGTTGCGTCGTAGACGTAGATTCGCCTTTCGTTGTCGATGGTGCGGCTAACCAATTCCAGGTTGGTCGAGCGAACCTTGGCATAATCATTCTTATCGAGGCTTGAGATGCGCCTTTTGCTCTTTGTGTCGTAGACTTCGACGACTAAGACATATTTTCCGACGTCGAGTCCCGGGAACGTCACTTCGGTTTCGATTTCGTCGCCGGCGCGATGGTTCACGTTGTAAATTTTCGTAATTTTTGGTGATTGTCGGCGTAGACGATTGACGAAATCATCGCGCTTCAGACGTTCCGAATAATCCGTTATATCATAGGCTTTAACGATGACTTTTTCCGTGTTGGCAGCCGAGACGGTCAGGCTGAAGTCTTTGTCGGGAGTCACGATGTCGGGACATTTAATGTCGGCGCGCACTTGCTCGTAGTCGGCAATGAAATTGCGCAAGTAGCCGATTCGCGAATAATTTGGGAAAGCCTTAACTTGGTCTTGCGCCAACGTATAAAGTTTGTCGGCAGCCTTCTCGCAGTCGACGAGTTCGATGAGCGCTTCGGTGGAGTATTCGCTCGATTTGAAGGTGTTGTAGAGCGCGAAAAGAGCATCGATACGCGTCTGCGAACTGCGGTCGTAGAGCAATTTGATGCGGCGCACTTCGGTAATGATTGTCGGCGCGATGTCGCTTTTGTGAATGTCTAAGAGCGATGTGTAGATGCTCATTGTGAGGGCAGAGGGTTCGCCGTTGCCGGGCAGCTTGAAAGAGCCGCAGCCGACGATGTCGCTCATGTTGCGGTAGAACACGGGCACGAACGACAGCTCTTGGCTTTCGAGAATGTCGAGGGCGTGATGCGCCAACAAGTCGTAGAGCGTCGGGTAGAAATCGCGACTATAATCCTTGGGCGCGATTATGTTTTTGAAGTCGTCGGCGCTGAGTTGCGCAAGGCTTTTGTAGTCGCTGAGCGAGGCTTCGATAAGGTTGTTTATCTTGTTGTTGAAGTCGGCAAGCGACCATTCGTTGCGGTCGGTGGGCACGACGTCGGTTTGCTCGCGGCGACCGATGTAGACCTCGTTGTTGGAGCGCATTGCTTTGTAGAGGTCAGCCTCGAACATAAGCAAAATCGAGCGCGTCGACGCCTGCTTCGCTCCGACGGCGAGGCTGTCGGTCTTGTCGATGAGTTCGGGTATATAGTCGTCGGAAATCGACGATTTGGCGAGAGCCAGGCGTACCATTCCGTCGATTAAGGCTTGGTCGTTGCCGCAGGCTTGTGCTTCGGCGATAATCTTTGTGGCTTCGTCTGCTACAGTCTCCGGAAATGCAAAATCGGGCGCTTTTGCCGTTCCGGTTGCTATCGATGCCGCGGCAGCAATAAGCGATGCTACTTTTTTATTCATAGTTGTAATTGATTTTATGTTATTCTATTTAGATAGAAAATATTCCAAAGGTTTAGAGATAGTCTGTTTAATAAATGTTAAGTGCGTGCAAGTCACCTATCTATCCAATCGGCGGCGCATGGCTATTGCCGTAGCCCACGACGTGATAAGTCCTACAACGGCGACGATGCCGAGTATCGTAAGCAGGTCGGCGGGCTCGATAACGACCGGATAGGTGTCGATTATCAGATTCTTTGCGTCAGTGCCCATCTTGACCAGTCCGTACTTGATTTGCAGGGCGCAGAGTCCCAGCCCGACCGCGACGCCGATGGCAGCGCCTACGATGGAGATGAGCCACCCTTCGGCGACGAAGATGCTCGACACGAGTCGTCGGTCGGCTCCCATAGCGCGCAGAGCGGTGATGCTTTCGTCTTTTTCGGCAATGATGATAGCCAATGTGCTGATGATATTGAATGAGGCAATTACCAAAATAAAGCCGAGCAACAGGAATGTCATCCACTTTTCAACATTAATCATTTTGAACGACTGACTGTGTTGCATGAGTCGGTCTTTCGCCACATATTTGTCGCCCAGCGCATCGGAAATGCGTTGGCGAGTGCTTTCGACGTCGCCCGCTACGCCCAATTCGATTGCCGTGGCTTGCGTCGGGTAGTCGAAGAGTCGGCGAGCCGCGTCGAGTGAAAGGAAGATGTAGTCGTTGTCATACTCTTGTTGCTGCACCTCGAACGTGCCTGCAACGAAGGTGCGGCAGCGGCGAAATGAGGTCATCGGGTTGGCGGGATTGATGGCGCCGCGACGGCGTGGAGCATAAATCTCGAGCGGAGCAAAATAGCCGGGCGCCGTGTTGAGCACCAACGATACGCCGAGGCTGACCACCGACAGGTCGTCGCCTTCGAGGCTGAGCAGGAATTCGCCGTCGTCTTTTATCAGCGAATCGATGGCGGTAAGTCGTTCGTAGTCGGGTGCGACGCCTTTGACAACGACGGGCATCTGGCGTCCGTCGTAGATTGCCAGCGCGCGACTCTCGAGGGTCGGCGTTGCAAGCGTTACGCCGTCAATCCTGCGCAACACTTCGACGAGACTGTCGCTGTTTTCGATAACGCCTTCTGCGGCAACAACCTTAATCTGCGGGTCGAGTCGCGACAGTTTGTCGCCCACCAGTCCGGCAAAGCCGTTGAACACTGACAGTACGCACACCATCGCCATAGCCGTCACCGCAACCGCCGCAACCGATATGGCGGAGATGATGTTGACAGCCGTGTGCGACTTTCGCGACACCAGGTAGCGAAGTGCGATTCTCAGAGGCAATCGGTAGTTCATTGTCGGCGGAATGCACTAATGCTTGTCGGTGAGAAGCGAGTCGATGTGGTCGATGTAGTCGAGCGAGTCGTCGATGAAGAACGACAGTTCGGGCATCTTACGCAACTGATGGCGCACGATTTGTGCCAGTTCGTAGCGTAGGGCGCGAGCGTTTGCGTTGATGTTTTTGAGAATCTCTTCGGCGCGTTCCGACGGGAAGATGCTCAGATAGCCGCGTGCCACGCTTAGGTCGGGCGAAACGCGTACGGCGCTAACCGACACGAGAACGCCTCCCATGGCTGCCGTCTGACGACGAAATATCTCGCTCAACTCCTTTTGCAACAGTCGTGCGATTTTTGCTTGTCTTGTACTTTCCATATATGGTCTTATTTTTTATGCAAGATTCTATAAGTCTTTTTGCAGATATTATAGAATGAGAGCGTTATGAAGTGCCTGCAGTTAATAATTCTGTATTATGCCACTTCATTTCTGCCGAACGTCTCTCCATATGCAAAAGTACGAATAATATTTCAAACCACCTAATAGCCTCTTAAGATTCTCCGTTTTCTGTAGATGCCGCTAATTATATCACGACATAATCCGTCACATTCTCTGCTTATTTGCCTTATACAGCCCATCGATTATGCCATCGGCAAGAGATATGTTAGGCACCTGTATTTCATCGCATTTCAGAGCATCAGCCACTTTCAGGAATATCTCGG
>JBJEDP010000054.1:0-9220 GCA_051872175.1 Candidatus Limisoma sp. | reverse complement strand
GTGTCGGGGAAAAACACGTAGATCTTACCTATTTGTTTGTCAATATGTTGTTTTCTTCCACGTTTTTTAACTTCTGTGTCAAAATGTTTGGAAAATCGGTTTTTTAATTATACTTTTGCAACAAACTTAGCCAAAAGAAAGCAAATTTGTTACTAATTTTGACAAAAAATTCGCAAATATGTAACTTTTTGCTTACAATATGAAATATACTGCATAAATATACAAACTGTAAAATTTGAACAATATCACATAAACCTATGCAAAGAAACAATTTTGTAAAAACGGTAGTTTTGCTACTTGCAGTGGCTCTACCGATGCTCGTCCGAGCAGAAGTGGTTCGCCACAGTGATGCGACGACCGCCGAGGCACGAGCCGAGCAAGCTAATTTCGCACGCGTCTTTCCCGGCGCAAAGCCGCGGACGCTATTTACAGGAACCGGAAGCACAACGGCAATGTTTCCACGGCTTACGTCGGACGCCAACCAAACAATCGTCTACGGTAGCCTTTTGGGTGGTGCCGGCGACAACACGCAGTATGGCATCTACTCGTTTCCGGCGGCAACAGCAAGCCCGGTAAGCGCTGTGGCAGTCAACTCAAAGTTGAACGCTAACGGCGGCGGCGTGCTCGTCGACGACAAATACTATTTCATCAACTGGTTCGACACAGGCTTCGGCGGCATCTACGCCTATTTCTACGTCTGCGACACCGAAGACTGGTCGATTGTGACGTCTAATCGCGTCAACCTGACCAGCGTAGCGACCGACTTGACCTACGACCCGGTATCGAAGAAGGTGTACGGATGCTTCGTCAACGACGCAATGGACGGCTACGTTTTCGGACAAATGAGCCTCGCCGACGGTAGCGTAACGCCGATTGCCGGCCTCATCAGCCCGTTCTTCTTCGTGGCAGCCAACAGTGCAGGCGAAGTCTACGGCGTCGATGGTGCCGGACGGCTCTACACCGTCAACAAGACCAACGGCGCGCTCACGCTCGTGGGCAATACCGGCATAATGCCGGAATATAGCCAGTCGGCAACGTTCGACCCCCTAACCGGCAAGCTCTACTGGGCGGCGATGAACGACACCGTCAACGGGCTTTATCAAGTCGATACCGCAACAGCAGCGACTACGCTGATGGGCAACTTCGTGATGAACGAAGAATTCGGCGGCTTGTTTATCTTCGGACAATCGGCAGAAGCAGGCGCACCGGCGGCTGTTAGCGACCTCAACGTGACCTACGACACGTCGACGACAGGCAATATGGTTGTTACGTTCACCCTGCCGACGACAACCTACGACGGCTCGGCGCTGAGCGGCGAACTCGACTACATCATCAGCCTCAACGACGTTGAATATACCCTCGGCACAGGTAATGCCGGCGAAGCGATTTCGGAAACGATTATCAACAACACCGTCGGCGAATTCAAGGTGGCAGTGCGCGCTCGCAACGCCGTCGGCGACGGTCCGACAGAGAAAGTGCGCCTGTGGGTGGGCAACGACACGCCGGCAGCGCCGCAAAACCTTTCGGCAACCATCGACGGCTCGTCGATACGCCTCAGTTGGGACGCACCGACCGAAGGCATCCACGGCGGATATCTCAACCCGGCGACGCTCAACTATAAGGTGATTCGCTATCCCGACGCCGTTGTCGTTGCCGACAAGCTGACGGCGACCTCCTACACCGACTCGCCCAACCTGCTCTCGCTTTCGGCATTCTGGTACGAAGTTATCGCATTCAGTAACAACCTCGAAGGCGGCTCGGCGACGTCCGACAAACTGCTCATCGGCGAGGCATTTACCCTGCCCTACGAAGAAACATTCGACCGCGCGTCGAACTTCAACCTCTTCACCGTCATCGACGCTAACGGCGACGGATTGACGTGGAAACTCGAAGACTCCGGCTCGGCGGTTTGCCCCTACAGCAACACTCAGAGCATGAACGACTGGCTCATCACGCCGCCAATCCACATCACTGCCGACAACCTCTACCGCATCCGCTTCCACGCCCACTCGATGTCGTCGGGCTGGCCCGAGAAGCTGCGCGTGGCGTTCGGCACGGGACGCACCGTTGCCGATATGAGCAACGAAATCTTCGGCGAAACCATCATACAATCGCTGCAAAGTCAGCTCTACGAAAAGACGTTCACCGTCGACGCCGATGCCGACTACTATTTCGGCTTCCAATCGGTCAGCGACGCACAGATGTACAAACTCTATCTTGAAGACATCGCCATCGAAGTGGCGGCGTCGGTCAACGCGCCGGCAGCCGTCGACGACCTCAAGCTGACAGCCGGCGACAACGGCGCGCAGTCGGTGACAGTTGAATTTACCGTGCCGACGACGACCATCAAAGGCGACGCCCTCGAGAGCGTCAGCAAGGTGACCGTTCGCCGCGGCAACTCGATAGTCAAGGCATACAGCAACCAAACCGCCGGCACGCACATCTCGTTTGTCGACAACGCATGCGAGGCGGGAATGAACGAATATACCGTGTTTACGACCAACGCAGCCGGACCGAGTCTCGAGACGACCGCATCGGTGTTCGTCGGCAATGACCTGCCCGGCATTCCGCAGAACATCGTGCTCCGCGAGCAAGACGGCAAGGCGCTTCTCACCTGGGATGCACCCACGACGGGACAAAACGGCGGCTACATCGACCCGACGCAACTGACCTACCACATCCTCAACGGAGTCGACCAAACGACTATCGTAGCCATGAACGTCGAAGGCACAAGCTATAGCTTCGACTCGGGCGTAACCTCGGGCCAAGAGTCGCAGAAATACATCGTGTTCGGCGTCAACGAAAAAGGCGTGGGCTACGGCGAAGCGTCGAACATCTTCGTGTTCGGCACGCCCTACCCGCTTCCGTTCAAAGAATCGTTCACCGACGCCGCAATCCACTACGACACCTGGGGAATCGACGATGACGACCCCGAAAACAGCGGCGTCTGGGAAGTGCTCGCCTACGGCTCGATGCCGGCAGCGTCGCCGCAAGACCTCGACGGCGGTCTGCTCTCGTTCGTACCGATGTATGCCGACGACGAGGCTTTCCTCTACTCCGGAAAAATCGACTTGAAGGCGGCTGTCAACCCGACACTCGAGTTCTACTACTATTATCCGAACGGCTCTACCAACGAACTCATCGTCGAAGCCACCACCAACGGCTACGAATTCAACACGCTCGAAACCATCGACTTGAGCAAGCTCACGGGCAGCAGCGAATGGAAGAAAGTAAGCATCCCGCTCGCCGGACTCAAGCCTGCGGAATATATGCGACTCGGACTCCGCGCCATCGGCCACGACGGGCTGACGAGCATCCACGTCGACAACATCGTGGTGCGCGACGTGCTTGACTACAACCTCGAAGCGACGAGCATCACCTGTCCGAAGCGCATGACGGTCGGTGCCGACTACGACATCACCGTGCGCGTCACCAACGTAGGCACGAAAGCCATCGGCACCGGCGGTTTCAGCATTTCACTCTACCGCGACGGCGCTAAAGTGGGCACGCTCAACGGCGTTACGCTCCTCGCAAACAGCTACCGCGACTACACGTTCAGCCAGACTCCCGACGGAACGTTCGGCGACACTGCCGAATACTACGCCGTTGTGGAATGCAACCAAGATATGAACCTTTCGAACAACACGACGTCGACCTCTACGGTCGAAATCCGCCGTCAGCACTTGCCGACGCCGAAGAATCTGCGCGCTGCAGTCGACGGCACGAAAGTCAACCTGTCGTGGACCGCTCCCGACGTTAACGAGACCGTTGCCGAGACCGACGACTTCGAAGACTACGCATCGTTTATCATCGACGGCGTAGGTTCGTGGACTCTCGCCGACGTCGACCGCCAAGGCACAGCCTACTTCTCGGGCACATGGCAAAATCGCGGCGCGGCACAAGCATTCATCGTGTTCAACGCTCCGCAAATCGGCGCCGACATCGACGAATACGGCTACCCGTCCGACTGGGCGGCTCACAGCGGCGAACAATGCATGATTTCGTTCATCGCCGACACCGGCACGACCGACGACTGGCTCATCTCGCCGCAACTGAGCGGTAAGGCGCAAACCGTCAAACTGTTCGTCAAAGGCGTCATAAGCTATACCGACAACTACGAAATCCTCATCTCGAGCGAAACGTCGGCAACCAACCGCGCAAGTTTCACCACGCTCAGCGGCGTGGGCGGCACGGCTCCGGAGGAGTGGACCGAAATAGCGTTCGACGTGCCGGAAGGCACCAACTTCTTCGCCGTGCGCCATACGGCAACGACCGCCGACGGCTTTGCTCTGCTCGTCGACGATGCGACCTTCGAGGCTAAACTCGAAGCCATCCCCGTGCTCAGCGGCTACAACGTGTACTGCGACGACATCCGCATCAATTCCGACCTCGTTGCGTCTACAGCGTATGTCGACGACTTGGTGACCGACGTACAGACCTACAACGTGACGGCAGTCTACACCGTCGGCGAATCGGCATACTCCAACACCGCATCGACAGCCGACGGCGGCGTCGACGGCATCGCCGGCAGCGAAATCGCCATCTACGGCAACCGCGGCGCAATCATCGTCAGTGGCGCTCAAGGCAGCGACGTGGCTGTCTACACCGCCGACGGAAAGGCGTTCTACCGCGGCACTGCCGACAGCAAGACCACCGTCTACGCTCCCGCCGGCGTTTACCTCGTCAAAGTGGGCAAAATGGCTAAAAAAGTGATAGTGAAATAGTTAGAATAAATAAAACATAACCATATAATGAAAAAGACAACATCAATTTTGACAGCCGTAGCGCTTGGTTTCGGCTGTCTTAGCGCCGCCGCAGAGACGTACAACCTCGAGGTGGCAGGCGGACTGGCAAGCGCCGTCGGCGACAACAAGTACAACATCACGCAACTCACCGTGACGGGTCCCGTCAGCAACTCCGATATCGCGCTAATCCGCGACATGGCAGGACGTAACGACTACAACGAAGCCACCGAAGGCAAGCTCGTCGAGCTCGACCTCAGCGGCGCAACAATCGTCGCTAACGCCAACGACGGCTACTACTTCAAGACCTACCCGAAAAGCAATACGACGACCGACAACGTCGTGGGAACCAACATGTTTCGCGACCTTAACCTGACAAGCATCGCCTTGCCCGCCGGCGTAACCTCTATCGAGGCGAACGCCTTTATGAGCAGCGCAATCACGTCGATTGTCATCCCCGACGGCGTCACCACCATCGGCTCGGAAGCGTTCAGCGGCTGTGGCGCACTCGCCGCAGTGACCATTCCTAAGACCGTAACGTCGCTCGGCAATTCGGCATTCAGCGGCTGTATGTCGCTCACCGCCATCAACCTGCCCGCCATCAGCACAATCGCCGACGGACTGCTCAACGGCTGTAGCGCTCTCGCCGAACTCACTATCCCTGTCGGCGTAACGTCGATAGGCAATAACGCCCTGCAAGGCTGCTCAAGCCTCACCACGCTCGACATCCCGGCAACGGTCGCTACGCTCGGCTTCTGGTGCGTCAAAGGCACCAACCTTAGCGCCATCCATTGCCGCGGCACTGTGCCTCCGACGACAGGCTACGGCGTGCTCGAAGGCATCGACACCGCCGAGTGCACGCTCTACGTGCCCGAAAGCGCAATCGCCACATACCGCGCCGACTCCTACTGGGGCACAATCGTCAACATCGTTGCCGACGAAAGTAAACCCGTCGACCCCGTCGACCCCAATCCCGAACCCGTCGACCCGAAGATTATGACCGTTACAGTCACCGAACCGGGCACACTTGCCGCCGCTGTCGGTGAAGACAACAAATATCTCGTCGAAGACCTTACCATCGTCGGTCCGCTCAACGGCGCCGACCTCGACTTCATCCGCCAAATGGCTGGTCGCGACTTCTCGTGGGAACCCACTGCCGGCGCGCTCACTCGCCTCGACATCTCGCAAGCAACGCTCGTCTACCAAGGCACTTACAGCAGCACCGGAATTCGTCAGCCCGTAGAATCGGACTATTATGCCTACAACGAATGGACTATGTCGAGCAGCGAACCCATCAAAATGGCAGCTCGCCAAGACGCTCTGCCCGAACTCGTCTTCACAAAGACTAATCTTGAAGAAGTAGTGCTTCCGACGTCGATTACCAAAATCTACTCGTCGTTCTCCGAATGCTACAGCCTCAAAGGCACGGTCGTAATTCCCGAAGGCGTGACAACCATCGGCGACTACGCTTTCGAAAGCACCGGCATCGAGCACGTCGTGCTCCCGTCGACGCTTGCCGAATCGACCAAGACTAACCCCGGAGCCAACGAAAGCGCCATCTGCGCTCACGCGTTCGACAACTGTTGGGCACTCAAGTCGATTGAATTCCCTGCGAGCGTACACCTCATCCGCGATGCAGCCTTCCAAAACTGCGTATCGCTGACTGAAGTGACAATCCCCGAAACCATCACGAACATCGGACAAAAATCGTTCGGCAACTGCACCGGCATCAAAGCCATCTACGCCGAATCCGCCACTCCGGCAAGCGCATACTATCTGGCTTTCGACGGCATGGACAAACTCAACTGCGTGGTTACCGTGCCCGTCGGCAGTCGCTCAACCTATCGCAACGCCGACGAATGGTGCGAATTTCTTAACATCATCGAACAGGGCGAAACCGCTCAATTCGCCATCGTGGTCAACGATGCAAGCCACGTTGCCGTATGCCAAGGCAGCGAAGGCGCTGAAATCAGCCTCACCGACGGCAGCAACACCGTACTCACCGCCGACGTAGTCAACCCGCTCACCGTCGTACCCGCTACGGGCTACACGGCAACGCTGACACTCGACGCAGCCGCTTGCGACGACTACATCGTGGCAGTGGGCGCCGGCTCAACACTCACCATCGACGTCAAGAAGATTGAAGGCGGCATCGCCGACCTCGGCGCATCGTCGTTCGTCTACGACCGTGCTGCGGCAACCATATCCGCACAGGCAGGCATCCGCATCTACGACATCACCGGCAAGGTAGTAGCGTCGACCTCGGCAGACACAATCAGCGTGGCATCGCTCCCCGCCGGAGTCTACATCGCAAAATCGAACGGAAAAACGTATAAGTTTTGTAGGTAGGTAAGAGTGGAGAGGTAAGAGGTAAGAGTGGAGAGTGGAGAGCGGAGAGGGACGAGATTCCCGCCGATAAACGATAAACGCTCGGCTACTCTTACCTCTTACCTCTTATTTATGCCGCCAATATACAGGCGCAGAACGAGTAATTCGACAACGTACATATGCTCTATGGTCGTTTGACATATCTTGTAACGGCAGAGCATCCACATCGTATCTTCGACACGCTGTGGATTCTCGTTCGCTCCGATTTACACCACCCACGCATAACCGCATCGCAGATGCCGTATAACCGCAGAGCAACGCTCCTTTTTTATGTTATACAACACGTTTTGCATTAATTGCACGTTTTTTACAAATTTTTTAATCTAATTTCTTGTTTGATATTTTTCTTATCAGTACTTTAGCGGTGTGAAAACGGCGAAAGTCGACTTCACAGAACGAGAAACAATAAATAACCTTAATAACTTAAAACTATTAATTATGAAGAAATTATTACTTTCTGCAGGTTTGTTAATGGTAGGTGCATCAGCATTTGCAGTAACCGACGGACAAACTTATGAACCGAAAGATGGTCTTACTTGCGAAAACGTATGGGTAATCGACCGCTTCCACGATCTTACGAACTACGAAAGCCTTGCAATCTGTAATAAGAGTGCACGTACAGCAACAACCGACGGCAAGACTGTATACGTAGGTCTTTCGGGCGACGTTGCAACAATCGAGAAATTCGACTTGGCAACAGGTGCATACCTCGGTGCACTTCCGTTGACATTGAACGGCGAAGCATTCGCAGGCACATTGGCAGCCAACCAAGTAGGTTTCGACGAATGTGGTCACTTCTTCGTTGCAACTTTCTCTGCAAACTCAACAGGTGATGGTAGTTACTTGGTATACACAGTAGACCTTGAAAGCGGCGCTATCACATCGGTAGGCGACCTTCCGTTTATGGGCGGTATCGGCCGTATTGACTACTGCGACGTAATCGGTGACTTGACAGGCGAAACAATGCCGGCAGCTGTTATCGCAGCATCATCTAACACCAACCTCAACATCTTCCTATGGACACGCGAACAAGGCGCTACCGAATGGGGTGGCGGTTGGAGCGGTATGCCTTACCAAGAAGTAACAGGCACATATCCTGCTGACCAAACTATCTTCAACTACGCTTCTGTAGCAAAATTCATCAAAGATGGTTCAGGTATTCCTAACATGTTCTATGTTGACGGTTTCACCACTTTACCTGCAGTTTATGGCAACGACGGTGCAATGATTGACTCGTTCGCAAACGTTGACATCATCAAAACAACTACAGACGAAGTTACAGGCGAAACTACAACAACCGGTACTATTCCTTGCCCGGCATCAGGTACAAACGGTATTGCTGAAGCAGTTCTCGGCGAAAACAACTTCCTTATCTACTCGGAAGGTCAATACGACGCTCCTCACGCTTGCCAAGCAGTTGTAACTACCGTGAACGGCGACTATGAATTCAGCTCAATGAACTACCTCTGGACACTTCCGGCAGACGGTCTCGGCCAAGTAAGCGACAGCGGTACTCGTATCCACGCTATTACAACAGCAGCTCTTCCCGACGACGCTGCAGGCAAACAAGGTATGTTCCTTTTGACTTACAAGAACTTCAACGGTCTTGGCGTATATCGCATCGCTGAAGAAGGTTACAATCCTCAAGGTGCAGTTGCAACAACATCGATTGCAAAGGCTAACATCACTGTAAACGGCGACGTTATCACAGTTAGCGCTCCCGCTACTATCGAAGTTTACAACGTAGCAGGTCAAAAAGTTGCTCAAGCAAACAACGCAACTCAAGTTAAAGCTCCGGCAAACGGTCTCTACGTAGTTAAGGCTACAGTAAACGGCGCAAAAGTCGTTAAGAAAGTTATCGTTAAGTAATTTAACTGAAACTTAAATACACCGCAAGCCGCCTCGACATCGAGGCGGCTTGTTTTGTGTTTTGTTAGTTTGCGCTGCCGCGCGGTTAACGCATTGATATTAGACGATTGTCGCGCCTCGGTGTGACGGGCAGCGTCGCGCGGGGAGCGGGTAACTCGACAACGTAAAGATGCTAGCTCGAAGAGCTTGCGGCTCGGTGCGACCGTGCAGGCGTGAGGTAT
>JBJEDP010000053.1:0-1978 GCA_051872175.1 Candidatus Limisoma sp. | reverse complement strand
GCTGTGGATAGTGTGCGTCGGAGACGCGCCGATTGTGGTAAACCCCACGTTCAGCCTCGGAGAGGCTTAGCGTGGGGACAGAAGCCCACCCCCAAACTCGAGCCTCGGAGAGGGTCGGTCGTGGACGCAAATTTGGCTTCCCGTCATCTCGGTGGCAGGTTCTACTATCACCACCGAGCATCTCTTTGCACGTATTTAGCTGACAGTCAATACAGAAGCGAGGCGGCCCGGTCGGACTGCCTCGCTCGCTATTTTCAAGTCTTCGCTAACGCTTAGCGAACCATAACTTTCACTACTTTGCCGTCTACGCTCACGAGGTAAAGACCTGCGGGAACGCGGAACGTGCCGGCTGCACTGTTGGCAACTACGGCTTGTCCGGCTGCGTTGTAGATTGACACAACGCCTGCGCCTTCAACGGCGATTGCGCCCTGACGAGCCACAACCTTAGCATTGCCGACGTTGACAGTCTTAACGCCGCTGAATGCAATCGAAGTAACGGTTTGCGCTGCGAGGTCGACGGTGAGGTCATACGATGCATAGCCATCCCAGTCGCCGGTACCGACCACTACGTTGTTGGCGGTCCAAGGTGCGAGAGCAACAGAGCCGAGAGAGTCGAGCGTACGGTTGTCGGCATCGGCTGCCTTGATTGCCCAGTCGTTGATTTCGCCTGCGCCGTCCCAAGCCGACGAACCGACAGCCGAAGTAAACATAAACTCACCACCTTCATTGAGGAGCACACCGTTGAATTCGTAAGTGGCAACGCCTTCTTTGTCGGCGATAACTGCCTTATCGAGCGACGTATTCCAGTCGTTTTCGTATATGCTACCCAAGATGCGGAGTTGTGCGGGGAATACTTCCGGATTTTCGAGTTTGAAAGTCATATTGTTAAGGTCGACAGTCACCGTGTAAGTGCCGGGCCAGAAGTTGCGAATTTGCGCACCCGATTGCTTAACGATACTTACTGCAGTACCAACTTTCGAATAAAGTTCGCCAACGATACCGTACTTATAATTGTTAAGTTCTTCCCAGCTCGAAGCAAGAGCATCAGTGATTGTAAAGTAAGAGCCGTGCCCGATTGTAAGTTCGCCGCTATAAACACCCGATGTCGTTTTTGCGAGTTCTACGCCGCTGTCGTATGCCCATCCGTTGCCGTTAACATCACCGATAGCATACAGTTTTTCGGGAGTTTCGTCAACCAAAACAAATTCGACGATGCTGATTTGCGGAGCATTGTTATAGATTTCTACAACGCCGACTGCATCGTAAGTTTGTGTAAGGTCTTCCGGGAGCGCTACACCGAAGCGGTTGAGGTAGTAAGCAAGCGTTTCTTCGCCTACGCCGATAGTTTTCGCCGTAGAGTCGATGGTTACGCCCTTGATTACTACATATTGACTTTGAAGGTCGGTAGTGATTTCGCTGAGAGTCTTTTCGAGCGGCAGACACTTTTCGGGATAGGTAGTCTCGAGCACGGCTTTACGCACGCGCGGTTCCGCCATTTCATATGTGCCGTTATAGGTAATCGATTGACCTGCCAACGATCCTCCGCCGAATGCCTGACCGTTAGTCAATGTGCCGAGGCTGCAGTAGATGAGCAAAGCATCGCCGTTGTCGTCGCGAACGAACGTATATTTGCCGTTCGACGATTGTGCGGTAACGTAGAGGTTGCAATACACAAGGTGCATATAGGTCGTCGGCTCTGTGATTTCGCCTTGATAGATAAAGTCACTGATGCTTGTTGCTCTACCATACAGATGGTAAGTGAATACCTTGGTAGCAACGTCGCTGTCTTCAGCGCCGTCGAGCGTTGCGTAAGCCTTCACGCCGTAGTAACCCGCGCATGCAAGTGTCGGAACGTTTTCGGGGTCGTACACCTGATAGTCTTCCGCCGATGCTTCGCCGGTCGGATTGTTGTCGAGGTCGTAAGTAGGGATATTCAGTTAATGGCTTGAATTTTCAACCGGGGAAAGGCTCGTGAAGG
>JBJEDP010000052.1:0-1988 GCA_051872175.1 Candidatus Limisoma sp. | reverse complement strand
ATGCCTTGCTCGATAGCGTCGGCAACTTCTACCGACGTCAGTGAGCCTTTAAACTTATCCGGGGCAATGACAACTTTCATGCGACAAAGGTATAAAAAAAGCGGCAGTTGCAAAAACAACCGCCGCTAAATGTTTGAATCAGTAAAAGATTACTCAGCTTCGTTGAGAATCTCGAGCATCTTTATTGCAGAATACGGAATTCTCGTGCCGGGGCCAAAGATAGCTGCAACGCCTGCTTTGTAGAGGAAGTCATAGTCTTGTGCGGGGATAACGCCGCCGGCAACTACGATAATATCCTCGCGGCCGAGTTTCTTGAGCTCTTCAATAACTTGAGGAACGAGAGTCTTGTGGCCTGCAGCGAGCGACGATACACCGAGGATGTGAACGTCGTTTTCGACAGCTTGACGAGCCGCTTCTGCCGGAGTTTGGAAGAGAGGACCCATGTCGACGTCGAAACCGCAATCGGCGTAACCGGTTGCAACGACTTTAGCACCACGGTCGTGACCGTCTTGTCCCATTTTCGCAATCATAATGCGCGGTTGGCGACCTTCTTTCTTAGCGAACTCTTCGCACATTTGTTGTGCTTTGATGAAGTCCGGGTCTTGTTTTGTTTCTGCTGAATACACGCCTGAAATTGTTCTGATTACTGCTTTGTAACGACCAACAACTTCCTCGCAAGCATCGGAGATTTCGCCGAGCGAAGCGCGGAGAGCGGCAGCCTTGACAGCGAGGTCGAGGAGGTTGCCTTTCTTTGTGCGAACGCATTCGGTGATGTCGGCGAGTGCTTTCTTAACGGCAGCTTCGTCGCGGTTTGCACGAAGGTCGTTAAGGCGAGCGATTTGCTCGTTGCGAACTTCGGTGTTGTCCACTTCGAGGATGTCGATAGGATCTTCGTGGTCGAGTTTGTACTTATTGATACCAACGATGGTTTGCTTGCCTGAGTCGATGCGAGCTTGTGTACGAGCTGCAGCCTCTTCGATGCGGAGTTTTGGAATACCGGTTTCGATAGCTTTAGCCATACCGCCGAGTTTTTCGATTTCTTGGATGTGTTCCCAAGCTTTGTGAGCAATTTCGTTGGTAAGCGATTCTACATAGTAAGAGCCTGCCCACGGGTCGATTTCCTTGGTGATGTAGGTCTCTTGTTGGATGTAGATTTGAGTGTTACGAGCAATACGAGCCGAGAAGTCGGTCGGCAGTGCGATTGCCTCGTCGAGTGCGTTTGTGTGGAGCGACTGAGTGTGACCGAGGGCTGCACCCATAGCTTCGATACAAGTACGGCCGACGTTGTTGAACGGGTCTTGCTCGGTGAGCGACCAACCTGAAGTTTGGCAGTGTGTACGAAGAGCCAACGATTTCGGGTTTTTCGGGTTGAATTGTTGAACGATTTTTGCCCAGAGCATACGAGCTGCACGCATCTTTGCAATTTCCATAAAGAAGTTCATGCCGATAGCCCAGAAGAACGACAAGCGCGGAGCGAAAGCATCGATGTCCATACCTGCGTTGACGCCGGCACGAAGATATTCGAGACCGTCGGCGAGGGTGTAGGCAAGTTCGATGTCGGCAGTTGCACCGGCTTCTTGCATATGGTAACCCGAGATTGAAATCGAGTTGAACTTCGGCATGTTTTGCGAAGTATATTCGAAGATGTCGGCGATAATGCGCATAGAGAATTCAGGCGGATAGATATAGGTGTTGCGCACCATGAATTCTTTGAGGATATCGTTTTGGATAGTACCTGCCATTTCTTCGAGTTTCGCGCCTTGTTCAAGACCGGCGTTGATGTAGAAAGCGAGAACGGGAAGCACTGCGCCGTTCATTGTCATCGACACCGACATCTTGTTCAAAGGAATACCGTCGAAGAGCACCTTCATGTCTTCAATCGAGCAGATAGATACGCCTGCTTTACCAACGTCGCCTACAACTCGAGGATGGTCAGCATCGTAACCGCGGTGAGTAGCAAGGTCGAATGCCACCGACAGACCTTTCTG
>JBJEDP010000051.1:0-1991 GCA_051872175.1 Candidatus Limisoma sp. | reverse complement strand
CAAAATTCCATCGAAAAATTTCTAAAAAAATTTTTTCGGGGTGAAAGTTGGGCTAGCTCATTTAATTCAGCCGGAATTGGGTAGAGACTATCCTTCAATATCTTAACTGCTTTTTCTTTCCAATCCATAATTCCTTTTATTTGTTGCTTATCGAACTATTTAATAGTTAGTTATAATGTGCCAATTGTCCTTATAATTTTGTTTTTTGAATTATTATATTTCATCGAGAGTCTTCTACAGCGCTCCTTGCTCGATGCGGGTGGCGATGCGCTCGAGCATAGCGTCGTTGTCGTCGCTTTCGGGACGCCAGTCGGCTTTCAGACTCACGCCGAATATCTTGCCGAAGCCTTGCCACACCGTGGCGCGGAACGACCCGAGGAACGCCTTGATGATGTTGTAGCTCGGCTGGTTGGTTTCGCGGTAGATGAGTTTGACGAGCACCTTCGCCTGTCGGCGCGAAAAGCGCTTCAACTCAGGCTTATACTGTCGGAAAAGCTCGTCTTCCATGCGCTTCATATGTGCCTCGCGCTCCTTCTTGGTCGGCAGAGTTTCGATGTATTCGTAGGTCTCGATGAGCGTAGCCGAGATGAGTTTGGCGTAGGGCAGCGCCTTTTTGACGTCGCGGACGGTGCGCCAATAGAATTCTTCGGCTTTTTTGTTCTTGAAACGCTCGGGCGGAAAGCAAGTTATCGGGTTGAGCACGAGCATAAGCGTGCTGTCGCCGTCTTCGTCGGTGTGGAAGAAGTAGTAGCCCTTATACACCTTGTTGTGGACGCTTGGCAGAGAGAGTTCGTCGGCGTTTTGCCCATGTGCGCCAAAGGCGACGAGGAGGAATAATATGCCGAGCAGGTGCTTCATCGGACGACTTCGGTAGGGGTTTGTCGGCTGTCCGTTTTGTGGTCGGGCGAGCGACGAGAGTTGAGCCAAGCGAGCAGGACGCTCATGGCGAGGATAAACGCGATGATGGCGATATACATGGCGTTGCCGGAGCGCTTTTCGATGGCGAGCCGGAGCTCTTGGATGTCGTGAAAGCGGCGTCGCGGGTTGGCGTCGGTACAACGGTCGGCGATGTGTCGCAGCAGCAATTGCTTCGTCGGGTAGACGTCGAGCACTTGGCGGAGGATGTCGCCGTAGTTGTAGATATCGTCGAGACAGTCTTGCGCTTTGAGGCGATTACGTTGGTCGAATCCCACGTCGATAAGCTTGATGTTGCGGCCCTCTTCGGTAATCATAATCATCTCGGGGCGCAGCGGGCGGTGGACGATGTGGTTTTCTTGGATATACGCCAGAGCGTCAGGCAGTTGCGTCTTAATTTTGAGCAGTAGGTCGGCGTCGATGGCGCGCGCGTCGATGAGTTCGCGCAGCGATTTGCCGTAGACGTTGTCGGTGATTATGCACATGCCGAGCTCGGGAATTGGCTCGAAGTCGTTAATCATCACGATGTTAGGGTGCGCAAGGTTGTAGCGCACGTCGAATTCTTTTTCGAGCATCACACGAAACTCCGGCTTCTCCTTGTATTCCGGCTTGAGGCACTTGAGCATCACCCATTTGCCGTATTTTTTGACGCGGTAAACCAGGCAAAATTCTTCTTCCCATTCGGGGAGTAGGGTCAGTTCGCTCCATTTGCTTTCACTGTCGGCCATAGCATAATCTGTTTATTTTGGCAAAATTATATCAAAAAGCGAGCAAATGCAAATTTTCATGACTCGAAAAAGGCATCTTCGATGCGGTTAGTCGGCGCTGACGCGCGGCAGGGTAAGGTCGCGACTTGCTGAGACCCTGCCGACGAGATGTCGGGAAGCCGACGAAGTGACCACGACCTACCCTCTCCGAGGCTCGAGGGTGTGGGTCGGTTGTGGTAGTAGACCTTGGTGCGACCGGGTAGGCGAGGAGCGTAAGTGAATATATAAGTAGCAGACTATCAGCAGAGTAGGGTCGCACCGAGGCGCAAGCTATCATGGCTGCAGAACAAACGAGCATCCACAGCGTGT
>JBJEDP010000050.1:0-9389 GCA_051872175.1 Candidatus Limisoma sp. | reverse complement strand
CAGTATGTTTATATCACTCGGAGAAATTCCGGGAATTCTCGACGCCTGTGAGATTGTCTCGGGGTCGATTTTGGTGAGTTTCTGACGTGCTTCGGTAGAAATCGTTTTGACGTCCATATAGTTTATTTTGCCACGAATCTTAACGCGTTCAAGTCGCGAAATCTTGTCGGCGATTGCTTGCTCGCGGTCGATATAACCCTGATATTTCACCAAAATTTCCGCCGCTTCTACGATTTCCTCACGTCGCGCCTCCTCGAGTTTTTCGATCTCGCGCTTCAGTTGGGGAATAACTTCGGCGAGCATCATAATGGTCAATTGCGGGCGAAGAACCAGGTCGTGCAACTTCACGCTCTGCTTCAACGGCGACAACTCGTGCGCCTCGAGAAAAGCATTTACAACCTCCGCGCGCACCGTAAATCGACTCATAAAGCCAATCAAACCGTCGCGCTGACGTCGCTTTTCGACCATCAATTGATAGCGTTCTTCGGTAGCGAGACCGAGGTTGTAGGCGCGTTCTGTGAGTCGCATATCGGCATCGTCTTGACGCAAAAGAATGCGATATTCGGCACGCGAGGTGAACATACGATACGGCTCGTCGACACCTTTTGTAACCAAATCGTCGATAAGCACGCCGATATATGCCTCGTCGCGTCCGAGCGTAAAAGGCTCGAGGTTGTGCGCCGATTGGTGCGCGTTGATTCCGGCAACGAGCCCCTGCCCTGCCGCTTCTTCGTAGCCCGTCGTGCCGTTGACTTGACCGGCAAAGAACAAGCCGCCGAGGAGCTTTGTCTCAAGCGTATGGCGCAACTGCGTCGGGTCGAAAAAGTCGTACTCGATGGCGTAACCGGGGCGATAGATTTGACTCTCGGCAAGCGCGGGAATCTTACTCAACGCCTCAATCTGGATGTCGAGCGGAAGCGACGAAGAGAACCCGTTCAGGTAGTATTCGCAGGTCGTTTCGCCCTCCGGCTCGAGGAAAAGTTGATGCGCGTCTTTGTCGGCAAACGTAATAATTTTCGTCTCGATACTCGGGCAATAACGCGGTCCGATACTCTTGATTGTACCGTTATAAAGGGGCGAATCCGGCAAGCCGAGGCGCAGTGTGTCGTGCACTTCCGGCGAGGTGTAGACAATCCAACAAGGGCGTTGTTTAAGCGTGCGAGCGACTGTCGGCAAGTATGAGAATTTATGGAAATCATCGTCGCCATCTTGGCGTGTTGCAAGTTCGTATTTGATGGTACGACCGTCGATTCGCACCGGCGTACCGGTCTTCATACGGTCGGTTTTAAAGCCCAGAGAGCACAACTGTTCGGTGATGCCATGCGCGGCGGGTTCGGCGCAACGACCGCCATGCAATTGGGTGCGTCCGACGTGCATCAGACCGTTAAGGAACGTCCCGGCGGTAAGCACTACCGAACGAGCCGAGAACGTAACGCCGAGGGCGGTTTTAACGCCTGTAACGCGATCACCGTCGATGACGAGCTCGCATACGGAGTCTTGCCACATATATAAATTCGGCGTATTCTCGATAGTGTCGCGCCAGTTTTGGATAAACTTGATGCGGTCAGCCTGTGCTCGCGGACTCCACATCGCCGGACCCTTCGAGCGATTGAGCATACGGAACTGAATCGACGAGCGGTCGGTGACGATACCCATCTGTCCGCCGAGTGCATCTATCTCCCTGACTATCTGACCTTTAGCAATACCACCAACAGCAGGGTTGCAACTCATCTGCGCAATCTTGTTCATGTCAATGGTGATGAGCAAAGTTTGCGAACCGAGATTTGCCGCCGCACAAGCGGCTTCGCATCCGGCATGGCCGGCGCCAATAACTATTACATCGTAGTCAAATCTCATCAGTGTTGGGTTTTGAGTTGTTCAAGTAGTTCAAGTGACTTATTTTCAAAGCCTTCCATTATCTCACGCTGCCCGGGAGCCTTGTCGTCGACGCCACAAAGATGGAGGATGCCATGGATGATGACGCGGCGCAATTCACGGTCGTAAGGCACTCCCAACAGCTCGGCATTAGAGCGCACCGTGTCGAGCGAGATGAAAATATCGCCGTGGATGCGCAGCCTTTTGCTGTAGTCGAAGGTTATGACATCAGTGAAATAATCGTGCTGTAAGAATTGACGATTGACCTCAAGAATCTTGTCGTCGTTACAAAATATGTAGGAGATATTACCCACAGATTTATCAAAACCTTGGGCGACCGCCACAATCCAACGCTTCATCAAATCCGGATTGATTTGCGGCATCTCAACGCCGTGAGTCATTATCGTTATCTCCGTCATTTCAAAAAAGCACAATCAGCTACAAAGATAATTCAAAAAGACAGAAAAACAAAATTATTTTCGACAAGTGATTTTTCCCGCAAAAAGTTTTCGACGGTTTTCGACGGCTCACTACCCTACCCCACCGCGGCAGATTAGCCGAAGAAGAAGTAGGCGACGGCGATACCGGTAATCGAGCCGACCGCGTCGGCAAGCAGTGCAAACGGCACGGCATAGCGCGTTTTGCTAATACCTACGCTGCCGAAATAGACTGCCAGAATGTAGAATGTCGTATCGGTACTACCCTGGATACAGCCGGCGATACGAGCCGGAAGACTGTCGACGCCGAACGTGTTGCAAACGTCGACCATCAAGCCGCGGCTACCCGTACCGCTCAGCGGTTTCATCAACGCCGTCGGCAGGGTTTCCACCCAGTTGGTGTCGAAGCCCATAGCGTCGACTGCCGCAGCAATCGCGTCGGTAATCAGCGTCATCGCACCCGATGCGCGGAACATACCGATGGCAACAAGGATTGCAACCAGATAAGGAATGATGGTTACAGCTGTTTTAAAGCCGTCTTTGGCGCCTTCAATGAAGTTGTTGTATACGTTTATTCGCTTGCGAAGTCCTGCTACGAGGAAGCCTATAATCACGCTAAGAAGGAGGAAATTTGCCGCAAACGAACTGTAGCGCTGCATGGTTGCCGGGTCGAGCGAAGAGAAAAACCACACGATTCCGACAACGACAGCAATCAGACCTAAGAGCCACGCAATGATAACGCGGTCGAGCACGTTTATGCGTTGCTTGATGCAGAGCGCAAGGAGTCCGACAACGGATGCTACGAATGTCGCTATTAATATAGGTATAAAGACGTCGGTGGGATTAGCCGCGCCGCAACTTGCGCGATAGGTCATAATTCCGATGGGAATGAGTACCAATCCCGACGCATTCAGGATAAGGAACATCAGCATGGCGTCGGTTGCGGTGTCTTTTTTCGGATTAAGTTCTTGCAACTGCTGCATGGCTTTAAGTCCGAGAGGCGTTGCCGCGTTGTCGAGTCCGAGCATATTCGCCGAGACGTTCATAAATATGGAACCCATCGCGGGATGATTTTTCGGCACACCCGGAAAGAGTCGCGAAAAGAGCGGACTGACCAATCGGCTGAAAAATTGGATGACGCCACCTTTTTCGCCGATTCGCATGATACCCATCCACAGCGAAAGAACACCGGTAAGACCCAACGAAAGTTCGAACGCTGTTTTGGCTGAATCGAACGACGAGTTCATGATGGTGGTCCAAATATCGATGTTGCCATGAAAGATGGTCTCGTATAATGCAAAAAGAAAGGTTGCAATGAAAAATGTTATCCAAATGTAGTTTAAAGCCATAAAAGTCGGGTTTTCAAGAAATTTGTGCGAAGTTACGGCATTTTGAGCAGATGTGAAAGTATCCGGCGATTTTTCTGACAAAAAATCCGGACAGCAAAAAACAGGGTCAACGCATTAAAATACTGACAATTACGCCAAATTTAAGCCTCTGAGATTTTAAAATTTTGAGCAGAATCGATTAGTTAGTCGAAATAAAACAGTTAAAAAGAGTGAAAAAATGGTTTCACGTGTAACATTTTCGATGCGTGATTCGTCTAATTCATATAAACGTGAAAAAATGAAAAAATTATTAGTATTGGCAATTATGATTGCAGCAACAATGATTAGCGGATGTGCATTCGCAGGTAACACGGAATTCGGTTCAGGCAAGAAAGTAGTAACCGGCGAAGGGGCTACGGTAAAAAAATCGGTAAGCCTTCCGGAATTCACAAGTATTGAGATCGACGAATTTGTCGGCAACATCACCTACAGCGAGTCGGCAACATCCAAGATTATAGTATCCGGTCCGGAGAACGTAATCGGTGTAATGAAAATGGAAGTGAAAAACGGCAAACTCACGGTCGGCGTGAAAGACGGCTATCGCGTTCGATTGAAAAAAGACCAAAAGTTGCAACTCACCATCAACTCGAAATCGCTTGCCGAACTCGAGACAAATTTTGTGGGCAACTTCAGCGCATCGCGAATGAAGGGCACGAATGTGACAATCGAAAACAACGGCGTCGGCGAACTGTGCATCAAAAATATTAACGCTCAAAAGACAGACATCGAAGTCAACGGCGTCGGCAAAGTAGCTGTCAACGGCATCATGACCGAAATCTTGAACGCTGAATGCAACGGCGTGGGCGACATGACGCTTAGCGGAATTGCAAAGAAAGGAAACCTGCAAACCAACGGCGTCGGCTCGGTCAAGGCAAGCAAATTGAGATGTGGCACAGCCAACGTCGAAGCCTCCGGTGTTGGCAGCGTAACAGTATGGTGCGACGGCAAATCGAAAGTCAACAAAAGCGGGATAGGCGGCGTCAAAATCCTGGGACCGAACAAATAAGACGAAAAATTGCGTAAGTTTTGATTTCTCATTATTAATAACTATTTTTGCAATAATAAACCTCTTAACGCAATGGAACATATATCAGAACGAATTCAGTCGCTATCAGCATCGGCAACATTAGCAATGTCGCAAAAGAGCAATGAATTGAAAGCACAAGGAGTAGATGTAATCAACATGTCGGTCGGACAACCCGACTTCAACACGCCCGACCATGTCAAAGAAGCGGCAAAGAAAGCCATCGACGACAATTTCACATTCTACACCCCGGTAGCGGGATATATGTCGTTGCGCAAAGCCATCGCCGAGAAGATGGAGCGCGAAAACGGACTGACGTTCGCACCCGAGCAAATCGTTGTGTCGGGCGGCGCCAAGCAATCGCTCTGCAACGTAATTCTGGCAACAATCAACCCCGGCGACGAGGTGGTAATCCCCACCCCGGCATGGGTAAGCTACGTTGAGATGGTAAAGCTCGCCGAAGGCGTAACGGTAACCGTTCCGACAACCGTCGAAGACAACTTCAAGGTTAGCCCGGAGCGCCTGGAAGCAGCCATCACCGACAAAACGCGTATGGTGCTTCTCTGCTCGCCGTCGAACCCCACGGGCAGCGTATACTCGCACGACGAACTGCGCGCCTTGGCGGCGGTGTTGGCACGCCATCCGCAGGTGCTCATACTCTCCGACGAGATTTACGAGCACATCAACTTCACCGGCACATTCGCCTCTATTAGCGAATTCGAAGAGGTTCGCGACCGCACAATCATCGTCAACGGCGTGTCGAAAGCCTACGCAATGACGGGCTGGCGTATAGGCTTCATCGCAGCGCCGCTTTGGGTAGCCAAAGCAACGACAAAACTGCAAGGACAATACACGTCGAACCCGTCGTCGGTTGCGCAAAAAGCCGCCGAAGCAGCCTACACAGGCAGCCAACAATGCGTCGAAGATATGCGCGTGGCTTTTGAGCGCCGCCGCAACTTGATATGCACCCTACTCGCCGAAATTCCCGGGCTGAAAATCAATCATCCCGAAGGCGCATTCTACATCTTCCCCGAAGTTTCGGCATATTTCGGCAAGAAATACGGCGACAAAACCATCAACGACGCCAACGACCTGGCGATGTATCTGCTCGAGGTAGGGCACGTGGCAACCGTCGGCGGCGACGCATTCTGCGCACCCGGCTACATCCGCTTGAGCTACGCAACGAGCGACGACAACATCCGCGAAGCCGTAGCCCGCATCGCCGAGGCACTCAAGAAGTTGAAGTAAAAATAACGAACCGAATAGGAAGCCGCGAACTGTCGCACTAACGACACCTCGCGGCTTTATTTATCGACAACCGGGCAAAATCATACGAAAAATTTGCAAATTCGGCATTTTTGCGGTAATTTTACACAGAAGAAACAAAATTATGCACGACGACGAGCAACTCATAGAACGGCTACGCGACCCACAACGGTGTCGAAAAGCATTCAACGAGGTCATTAAAATTTATACGGAGCCGCTGTACTGGCAAATCCGTAAAATGGTAATCGACCACGATGATGCTAACGACGTCTTGCAAAATACGTTTCTCAAAGCGTGGTCGAACATCGAGAACTTCCGCGGCGACGCAAAACTGTCGACCTGGCTCTACAAGATAGCCATCAACGAGTCGATAACGTTCATCAACAAAGAAAAACAGCGCAACAACGTGTCGCTCGACGACGACGATTCGTTCCTCATCAACTCGCTGGCAAGCGATGAATGGTTCGACGGCGACGACCTTCGCCTGGAGCTGCAAAAAGCCATCAACAGCCTGCCCGAAAAGCAACGCCTGATATTCAACATGCGCTACTTCGACGACATGAAGTACGAAGACATGTCGGAGATACTCGGCACGACCGTCGGCGCACTCAAAGCGTCGTATCACCACGCTGTTAAAAAAATTGAAAAATTTTTCGAATGCGATTAAACCTTTAAAAATATCAATAGTCTATAATGTACTATGAAACAAGACAGCGACATATTAGATAAGATAGGAAGGGAGCCCGGATTTAAGGTCCCGGAAGGTTATTTTGAGAATTTCGCTCGTCAAATGGCTGAAAATCTGCCTGATAGAGAGTTTAAGAAAGAGCCTCAACCAACCCGATGGATGCGTTTGCGACCATTCGTCTACATGGCTGCTATGTTTGCCGGTGTATGGTTGATGATGCAAATTTTCTCAGATATGAAAAACGCCGGTCGCCACGAACCGTTCAACCCGGAAATTGCGAAAGCTATGGCTGACGAAAAATTTGTGGACGACTACTTGTTGTTTGGCGACATATCCGACTACGACTTGATGAACGAAATGTATAACGAAGGTCTCGAATCGAACGTATTCGAATCGGATAGTACTAATGTTCAATAAATCAAGAAGATATGAAAGCCAGATTCTACATAATAGCCGCATTGATTGTGACAGCATTGACAGCCGTCGCGCAAACAAACAACAAAGACCAACGCACGCGGTGGATGAACGAAGTTCGCACTCAAAAATACGAATTTATCATCAAAGAAACCGACATGACCAAAGACCAGCAAGACGAGTTTTTGCCAATCTATAAAGAGATGGAAAAAGCCATTTTCACGGCAAATCAAGAGGCTCGCGCGCTGGAACTGAAAGTTACCAACCAAGTTCGCACAAGCGAAGCAGAATATGCAGCGGCAGCTCTTATGCTGGCTCGCGTTAAGCAGCGCGAAGGCGATATCGAAATGGAATACTACCAAAAATTCGAGCGAATACTGAGCAAAAAACAGCTATTCCAACTCAAACGCGCAGAGAACAAATTTACACAATACATGCTGAGCCATCACCGCCGCTCAGCCAACAACAAGCAATAATAAAACACATTTTTTATTAGATAATGGCGTACTCAATCCGGTATGCCATTTTTTTGCGCCAAGGTGCGAGCCTACGTTTGCTACGTATATTATTGTTTATCAATAGGTTCTGACTTTGCAAAATAGTTACCTTTGATGATTCGGCGGCTGATGTCCCAAGCGTCGAGGGTGCGGCGGTCGGAGCCAATCAATGTGCCGTCGCAATAGGCTGCCGAGCAGGGCTCACGGCGTAGCAACGAACTCCCCAACCCTTTCCACGAGTAATCGTTACAGCCCGTCAGGTCGAGCAAAGTAGGGTAGATGTCGACCTGTCCCGCCGGCGTTTCGACTGTTTTGGTAACGGCAGTGCCCGACACAATCAATGCGCAATAGGTGTCGCCGACGGTCGGTTCACGACCTTCCAACTCGTTAAAATCCACGTCGTTATGGTCGGAAACGATGGCTATAATCGAGCGTTCCAAGAGTCCGCGGCTGCGCAAGCGGTCGAGAAAATCACCAATCTGCGCATCGAGGCGATGAAAAGCCTCAAGAGCATAAGCCACGCGGCGCGGTGCGTCGACGCTCGAAAGCGCGGTAGGGCGTTCGGGAGCGCGGTAGGGCTGGTGGGTGTTGAGCGTAACGAGCTGAGCAAACACCGGTTTTGGCGCAGCGGCAATGCTGTCGACAGCCGCGCGAAGCATAGCCTCGTCGGTAAGGTCGTCGCCGGTCGACTGCGCCGTGCAATCGTAGAATCGGTCGAAGCCGAGTGCCTGTGCGAGTTCCTGCTGATTCCACGCCGACGCTTGGTCGCACACCATGTTGAACGACGAATAGCCGTGGCGCGCCAGAGCACGTGCCAAACTCGGGTACTGACGATTGTGCGCATACGACGTAGCCACAGAGCCCGACGAGAGCGGCAGCAGACCTGTATTGATGATGAAATGTCCGTCGCTCGAGCGTCCGTCTTTGACCTGCGGAAGGAGTTTCAGCGCAGCCACAGTGCCCTCGCGGTGCAGCAGGCTGTCGACGTGCGGCATCACCTCAACGCCACAAACCGTGCGGTCGAGCATCCACGAATTGAGCGACTCCACAACGATAACAATCACGTTTTTGCGCTCCTCCGTGGCGTAAGAATTGTCGGTGTAGCGCGGCTGTGCGGCAAGATACGACTCAATGCTCCGGCGGTCGTCGTCGGTGAGTCGGTCTGGTGCGACGGCGGTTACTACGGAATAGACCACATAGGGGACGAATCCGTTGTCGCAGATATATCCGTAAGCCTTATACATCGTGGTGTAAGGCTGCGTTATCGAATAGTTTCTGCCGAGTCGGCTCACGTTATAGGCTGCGCCGACGGCATATCCCGCCAACGCACAGCCTATCGTCGCAAACAACGCACGACGCCCGTAGCGGCGCGGCTCGGGCAACTTCCTACCGGCAAAAATCAAGCCTGCGAGCGGCACGAAAGCCACCAACTCGCCCGGACCGAAGAGCCCTCCGGCGCTGCGAAGGAGCGTGGCATTGACGTTTCCCCAGAGCAAAAAGTGAGAAAATGGCATGGCGTCGTGGTAGACGTGCATATACATTCGCTCGACGGCGACGTAGCAGCAGAAAAGCGCAATCCACGCGTAGACAATCCACCGTCGGCGGCGCACAAACAATGCGGGAAGGCTCAACACGGCGGCATCGGCGAGCATCACAAACATCGGCAACAGCGTGTCGACGAAGTCGTACGACCCGGGCAGACACGTCAGCATAATCGTCAGCGTAGCGCTGTAGACGGGCGCACGCAGCATCTCCAAGGCTACGACGAAACACACGAACGTGCCTATCAGCAGATAGTTA
>JBJEDP010000049.1:0-9407 GCA_051872175.1 Candidatus Limisoma sp. | reverse complement strand
TTTCCTTCTCGCGAGGTAGATACACCGGCTAAGCAGTCGGCAACGCAGCGGCAAGCCGAGCGATTGCAGACGTATCGCAACACAGCGGAGCAGACCGCCAAGTCGGTCGGTGAAGAGGTTACCGTTGTCGAAAAGGTCGAAGACATCACCGACGACGACCCAAAGATACAGCTGAAAAAGCGCGGCTCAAAAGGTTGGTACGACCCGGAAACAGGTAAGGTAGTCGTCAACCTATCAGCGCACTCATTCAATCGACTATTTCGACAACAATATCCGCATCCCGAGGAGCATACCTCCTTCAAGCCGACAAGGTCTACAAAATCGTACTTTAAGCACGTTTTTTGTAGGTCAAAGCGTCGGCGGTGAAAATAATTGCTGCCATTCCTGTCAGCACCGCATATTGCGGCAAAAGTTCCGCTATCGGCGTCCCTTTTAAGTAGATAGAGCGCATAATTTCGATAAAATAGCGCGGCGGAATGGCGTAAGTGATGTACTGTGCCCACTGCGGCATTGAGCGAATTGGCGTAAACAATCCGCTCATCAGTTGGAAAATCATAATGAACGCAAACATCAAAAATATGCTTTGTAGCATCGAAGCCGATTGGTTTGCTATCCATACGCCAAGACCGGACATTACCAAACTGAAGAGAATCGTTGCAAGATATATACCGAAAATATTGCCCACCGGAGCAAGCCCGTAGACGAAGTAGCCAATAATCATACCAACGGTCACAACAATCAAGCCAACAATCCAGAAAGGTATAAGTTTCGACAGTACAAAGGTGGTTTTGCTCACCGGCGTGACATTGATTGCCTCTATCGTTCCCGACTCCTTTTCGCTTACCAAATTCAACGTAGGAATAAACCCGCAAATGATGATGATTAGCACCACCATTAGTGCCGGAATCATATAGTTGCGGAAATTCAACGTCGGGTTGTAGCGATTGACAATGTCAACACTTCCTGTCGGCAGTTTCCGACCGTTTGCCGCAGCCCACCGACTTAGCGTCGACATTGCCGACTGTGAAACGTATTGAAGTCCGAGCGACCCTTGTGTCGCATTTACGCCGTTGGCTTCGATGCTGATGGTAGTTCCTCCTTTGCCAACACTTTTCTCATAATCGTAGGGGATAGTCACAATGACGTCGGCTTTCCAACTTTCAACGAGATTCATTGCTTCGTTGTGGGTTGTGCAATTGCCGACAATCGATAGCATTTCGCTTGCATTGATGTCGGAAATGATTCTTTGCGACAAAATGCTATGGTCGTTATCGACGGCAACAACCGACACATTGCTCACATCAAGCACAGCCACTAACGGAATGACAAGCATCACCATTATCGGCATCACCAAAATTATCTTGGGGATGATTGGGTTGCGCTTCATTTGGGTGACTTCTTTGCGAAGCAGTGCTTTTAATATACGGAAATTCATAGCTGTTTCTTATTTTGTGACGTTAAACTTTTTGATTGCAATTGCGAGAATTGCGACAGTCAACGATGCTAATATGGCGAGTTCTTTTAGCACACATTCCAATCCCAATTGCTGTATCATCAATTTGCGCATTGCTTCTATGTACCACCGAGCGGGTATGATGCCGGAAATCCACTGCAGTACGGTCGGCATATTGTCGATGGGAAAAATCATGCCCGACAGCATAATGACAGGAAGCATAAAAGCAACGGCTGAGACTATCATTGCCGTAATTTGTTTCTTGACAATCGACGACACCAACAGACCTATCGACAGCGACATTATGATGTAGATTAGTGATGTTATAACGACGTTGACTATGCCCGTTGCGGGAAGTCCGAGGACGGTATAAGCCATCGTAAGCATAATTGCCAAAATAACGCACGACAGAACGAAGTAGGGCACAAGTTTGCACACGATAATCATCGACGGTTTTAGTGGCGAAACCAGAAGAAGATTCATCGTTCCGGTTTCTTTTTCGCGCACAATCGATACCGATGTCATTATGGCGCAAATCAGTATAAAAATCATTCCCATAATGCCCGGGACAAAATTGTATGCGCTCTTCAGTTGCGGATTGTAGAGTGTGTATGACGAAATTGCGTTGCTCGCCCCGTTGCCCGCAATCGCATTTTGAACGTAAGCGGCAGATGCTTGCGCAACAACAGTGTTGGAAGCATCAACGACTATTTGCGATTTGAGTTTTCCTGCATCGGTCGAAAAATATACAGCCGCATCTGCATCGCCGCGGCGTAGGATTGATTCTACTTCGTTATGGTCGACAATGCCCAAAAACGTAAAATAGTCGTTTGCCGACAATCGAGCGATGATGTTGCGAGTGTTGTCGGTATGATTGTCGACAACGGCAACAACACGCACGTCGTTGACTTCGGTCGAAATGGCAAATCCGAAAAGCAGCAACAGCACAAGCGGCATCAACAGAGCAATCAAGACAGTGCGCTTGTCGCGGACGATGTGCAGTGTTTCTTTCTTTATTAATGCCAAAAATGTAGTCATTCGCTTAGTCTCCTCTTTGTGCATCTTTTGCCACAATTCGAAAAACGTCATCGATGGTGGCTACTTTGAATTGTTGTTTTAGTCGAATAGGGGAGTCGAGTGCGCTTATCTTACCGTCGACCATGATGGATATGCGATTGCAATACTCGGCTTCGTCAAGGTAGTGTGTTGTAACAAACACGGTCATCCCTTCGGATGCTGCTTGGTAGATTAACTCCCAAAATCGTCGACGCGTAATAGGGTCGACGCCCCCGGTCGGTTCGTCAAGAAACACAATGTCGGGACGATGAATCGTCGCGGCGACAAAGGCAACCTTTTGCTTCCATCCGATTGGAATTTCGCGCACGAGCGTGTCTGCCATATTGCCCATCTCAAGGCGTTCGAACATCGTTGCCGCTCGCTCATGTGTCTCGGCTTTACTTAGTCCGTAAATCGTTGAAAACAGACGAATGTTTTCTTTTACGGTGAGGTCTTCGTAGAGCGAAAACTTCTGGCTCATATAACCTATTCTGCGCTTGATTTGCTCGGCTTGCGTTGTGATGTCGAAGCCGGCAACCGTGCCGTGTCCGGCTGTAGGAACGCTCAGCCCGCACAGCATACGCATTGCCGTCGTTTTCCCGGCGCCGTTTGCTCCGAGAAAGCAGAAAATCTCACCTTTGGCAACGCTGAACGTTATGTGGTCGACTGCCGTAAACGTGCCAAATTTCTTGGTTAATTCGTGTACATCTATGACCGATTCGATACTATTCATCTCGCGTAAGTTCTATAAATAAATCTTCGATATCTCCGCAAATCGGATTGATGGCAACGTCTGCAAATCCGTTATTGATAAGCCTACGCTTAACTTCGTCGGCATCAAACCGCTCGGAACCGACAACATGTAGCGTTGCACCGAAAGTATAGCAATTTACAACCTCCGGCATTGAGCGCAGTTGTAAAAGTAGTTTAAACATATCGCCGGCTGTTGCGCTATACATATTATCAGCCACCTTCCTTGTTAAGTTGTAGGGTGTGTCGACAGCAACAATGCGTCCGGCATTAATCATCGCTATTCTGTCGCAACGAGATGCTTCATCCATATATGATGTAGAGACCAGAATGGTAATGCCTTTCTGTTTCAGTTCGGCGAGCAAATCCCAAAATTCGCTTCGCGACACGGCATCAACGCCGGTGGTCGGTTCGTCGAGCAACAACACTTTCGGCTCGTGTATCAAAGCGCAGCATAACGCTAATTTCTGCTTCATCCCGCCGGAGAGTGCGCCGGCTTTTCGATTGGGGAACCGCTCAAGTTGCCGATAGACGGATGCTATCTGACTTCTTGCGGCTTCGGGCGTTTTGCCGAAAATGGCAGCAAATAGTTGGAGATTTTCACTCACCGTAAGGTCTGGATAAAGCGAAAATCGTTCGGGCATATAGCCAATAAGCGTTCTGATGGTTTTGCTATGCTGTACAGTGTCGTAACAGAGCACTTCGGCGCTGCCCTTGTCGGGACGGATTAGGGTGGCAAGTGTTTGATATATAGTGCTTTTGCCGGCGCCGTCGGGACCGATAATGCCGAACATCTCGCCACGCTCGACGCTGATGCTGACGTCCGACAGAGCCTCAAGCCGACCGTAACGCTTACTTATATTCTTTATTTCTACCGCTCGATTCATAAGCGCACTTCACCGTATTGTCCCAATTTGAGTCTGCCATCGTTTACCACTTGTACCTTCGCAGCGTAAACCAAATTTGCTCGAGTGTCTTTTGTTTGTATGGATTTGGGGGTAAATTCACTTTCCGGCGAAATCCAGGTGATGCGCCCGCGGTATTCATATTGCTTGTCGGAACCGAAGTCGACAATTACCGTAACCTCTTGTCCGAGTTTGATATCGGCAAGTTGTGAGGCTGTGAAATAGCAACGAAGATAAATGCCTGAAAGGTCGGCAATCTTACAAATCGGAGTGCCCGGGGCTGCGTATTCGCCTTGCTCGGCATACTTTGTTATGACAGTCCCCGAAATAGGAGAGGTGATTGTGCTTTTTTCGATTTGTTCTTCAATTTGCTCACGTTGATAGACGAGAGCTTTTGCATTCTCGGAAATAGAATTGCGGTTCTTGCCGAGCGACGACAAAAGCGCATCCAATTGACCTTGAAGGGATGCCAAACAGGCTTTTGCGTCGTCGACTTGCTTGCGCGTTGTAGCCCCATCGGCAAGGAGTCGGTTGAGACGTTCACATTCGTTGCGTTGGTGCTCGATTTGAACGCGCAGCGACGACGCCTGTGCCGTGATGTCGGGAGAGGTGTGTTCGGACGACTGTCGTTGGCTGTCGATTTGCTTACGTTGAAGAACGAGCAGGGTAGTATCAACGGTAGCAATATGCGCGCCAAGGCATATCGTGTCGCCTTCGTCTGCCGTAAGCGAAACAATCTTGCCGGCGGTTTCTGCCGAAACGGTCACTGTCGTGGCTTCAAATATGCCTGTTGCATCGTATTCCACAGCATTGTTGCAAGCGGTGAGGGCGAGCACGAATGTGGAAAGTATTAGGGGCTGTTTCATCGGTTTAATGTGTATTTAAGTTTATAAATTTCTTGAAGATATTCGATTTTGTGGAGTTGTTTAGTGAGTTCGGCAATGTTCTCGTCGGCAATTTTGCTCAGCAAGTCGGCAGAATCGATAATGCCGTTATCCAATTGCGACTCGGCGGCGCGACGGATGTTGCCGCGCAGTTCCACGATTCGGCTATCGGTAGCCATAACCTGTTTCAAGCCGTCGATTGCCGCCATTTGCGAAGCTGTCTGCTGTCCGGAGTTGAAAAGGAATGTTTCTCGTTGGGCGGCAATGTTTTCGTTTGCAATCGTATTGCGTCGTGAGAGGTTTTTCTTGTTGTAAAAAGAATCGAGATTCCAAGCAATTTTTACACCTGCCATAATGTTGAACGACCAATCGCGGTTGAGCATACTCTTGAAATAGTCGAATCCGGGATATCCGTAATAAGATTGCGCAAAAAATCCGATAGTTGGTACCAATGACTTATCGTTGAGCTTGAGTTGCAGGTTGTTCGATTTGATACTGCTGTCGAACAAGCGAAGCTCGGGGCGATTCGATTCAGTCGTGTCGGGGAGTTGCGCAGAGGGCATTTCCAAAGGTTCGCTGATGGTTTCGCCGACGAAAAGTTCCAACATTCTGCGCAGACCGTCGGCAGCGCTTTCGGCGTTGTCGATGTTTTGCTCAATCGACAGAATCTGAGCTTCGAGCATGTCGGCATCGCTTTGAGTGGCTGTCCCGTTTGCAAGCATCGACCGAACCTTCTTGAGATTGTTTTCGACGACGGTACGAGTAATCCGATTTTGGCGGATTTGTTCGTCGGTGAGCAGAATGGCAAAGAAGAGATTTTCTACACGTTGACGCACTTCATATAGCTCGACGTCGAGCGATGTGCGTTGCACGTCGGATTGACTTTTTGTCAACTCTCTCTGCGTCTTTGCTTTCCCGCCGTCCCAAATCGTTTGATTTAGGTCAATGCCAACTTTGTACTGCACTTTGCCAAGTCCGCGGATGCCGCCGCCCAATTCGTCGAGCATCGTACGAAGTTGCGCAGGCAATTCAGCCATCTCGTTCTGCGCCGTAGCTTGTCCGTAGGCGGAAACACGCGGAAGCCACTGCTTGTTGATGTCGCTTAGGTCGACGTTGCACTGCGCATCAAGCAACGAATACTGTTTGATTGTCGGGTAGTTCGCTTGCGCTTTTTCTACACATTCTTCTATTGTTACGGCGCTCGTTGTAAATGCCGTAAAGCATGTAACGAGAATCAAAAACGGATGTTTCATCGTTGTTGCGGTGTTAGTTTGCGTAATATCGTTTGGTAATTTTCTTGTTTTCGCTTAGCGATATTTTCGGGGGCGAAAACATCGTAGTTTCCGAATACAGCGTCAATCAACGGTGCTCCGACAAAGGGGAAAATGTTTAGCGAAACTATGTCGAGAATCAAATCTTTTACGTCGATTTGCCTGATTTCTCCCTTCGCGGCTGCGTTATCGAGTTGACGCTGAAAGTCAGCCATTATCAGCGGGGCATACGACAAAATTTTCGATTTTAAAGAATCCATCAATTCCTCGTTCGAAAACACTTCTACAACAAGAAATCTTGGCAAATCAGGATTTGCCGCCACGAAATCGAGATGATGCTCTATAAAACTGCGAATCTTTTCCATTATCGGCATATCGTTAGACGTTAATGGCTGAAGGAATGCAGCTTTAAGTAACTCGATTTTTTCAGTGATTATTCTGTCGAACAATTTTTCTTTTGTCCTGAAATAATAATGAAGCATGGCATGGGTAACACCTGCAGCCTCGGCGATAGTAGTAGTTCTTGCGCCGACATAGCCTTTTGTCATAAACTCATGCTCTGCTGCTTTAAGTATTTTTGTTTCAGTGTCTTGAGCCTTCATTGGTAGTGAATTATATGTTATTAACAGTTTTGACTAACAATTTTGTTAGCAAATATATTCTTAAAATTTTATACACACAAGAAAATGTGTGTAAGATTTGAAATTAATCGTCAAAGTATTATCTTTGTAGACATAGATAACGAAACGAAAATGAAACGCTTGGAGATAAATACTGTTCAGCAATTCAACGAACTCTACGGATTTGAGACAATGCACCCGCTTGTGAGTGTAGTTCGTTTTGACAAAGAAAGGACAGTTGAAGAATGCGAGGTGGAATATAACATATATGCCTTATTTTTGAAGGAAAATAAAGGCTGTCAGTTATCTTACGGACGTACTCCGTACGATTTTGACGAGATGACGGTAACAAACTTCGCTCCCGGACAAAAGGTGCACGTCAAACCCATGCCTGGCGTAGTATACCCGAAATGGACGGCATTGGTTTTCCATCCGGACCTCCTTGCGCGCACACCGTTAGGACGCACCATGGGCAAATACGACTTTTTCTCATATTCAAGCACTGAGGCACTTCATCTTTCCGTAGGGGAGATTGAAATTTTTAGAGGTGTGCTCGATATGATACAGCAAGAACTTCACCGAAGCATCGATAAGCATAGTCGCAGTCTGATAGTGTCGAACATAGAGTTGTTGCTGAACTATTGCCTACGATTTTACGATCGTCAATTTGTTACACGAGAGGAGATAAACCACGGCGTTGTAGCAAAATTTGACTCGTTGTTGAACGAATATATCGCAACGAAAGCGGCTCAACAAGGACTTCCTACAGTCGCCTATTTCGCAGATAAATGCTGTTTGACAAGCGGATATTTCGGGAATCTCATAAGGGTAGAGACGGGGAAGACGGCGAAGGGGTTTATAGCCGACCGGATTCTGGCGGCGTCGAAGCAGCTGCTAAGTGACGATTCTCTAAGCATTTCGCAAGTGAGTCAACGACTTGGCTTCGAATATCCACAGCATTTTGTGCGCTTTTTTAAGGCTCACACGGGGAAAACTCCCACGCAATTCCGCTCAACGGCATAGCCGGCAGCGCTGATTGATGATTGCGGTGCAGATTGTAAAATTCAACAAAGGTGCGCCACCGGAAAAGTGACGCACCTTTGCTATGTTGTTATATACCTAAATATATATACTTTAATATATTATATACGATTTTTCAGGAGCAAGTTTTGCAGTGAGTTTGCCTTTCTTTGCTGTGAATTTGTTGCCGTAGACAACGTCTTTGTATTTTTTATCGGCAAGCGCTGTTTCTACGTTGATTTCTTGTGCTTCGGTAGAGAGGTTTACTATAGCAACGCCTTTGTTGCCACGTGCAATAACCACAACTTTGCCATCGTTCAAAATGCTGACCTTTTCGAATTCGCCGTTCATAGCTTTGCGGAACTTGTTGACAGCAACCACTTCCGGGTGCTTGAATTCGTCGTTACCTTTTGCACCCATAAGGTTGTTACCCCAAATGTTTTCGGGAGTTCTGCCGTCGGGACGAGAGTAGAACAAAGGAATTCCGTTTTGGCGAGCGGTGATAATCACCCAACCGAGACGAACTTGAGTGTCGGTAAGGCTTGCCGATTCGTTTGCGTTGCAATAAGTGTCGTGCGACTCAACCCAAGTTGTGAGTTTTGCAGGGCATACGGTGTGTTGCCAATTTGTGACTTGGTCGAGGTTGGCTGTGCGAGTTTCGAGGATGTGACGAATAGCGCCGCCGTAGTTGCTTGCGCACATGCCAAAATATTCACCATATTCTTCTTCCTTGACGTTGCGGTCTTGAAGCACTTCGCCATAGATGAAGAGGTTGTCTTTGTTTGCCAAAGTGAGACCTTTAACCGGCTTTCTGCCCATAGCAACATCCCAGAAGTCGTTTTGCGTCGATTTTGCGTCGAGTGGGTCGGAAGGCAAGCCGATGTGTTTTGCCGTGTCGTAGCGGAAACCGCTTGCACCGCATGCAATGAGGTCGTTAACGTAGAGCATGAAATAGTGTTGGAAATCGGGATTTTCCGTATTAACGTCGGGAAGACCGCCAACGCCGCCGGTTGTACAATCCCAACGGTCGTTATAGTCTTTAATCGGATTCAAACCGTTTGCGTGGTAAAGATTATCGCGACCGCCGACAGCGTTGATAAAATCTTCGGCAACCGCTGTTGTGTCGAAACCGGTGTGGTTGGGCAATACGTCGACGAGCACTTTTACGCCATATTTCTTGGCTTCGGCGCACATAGCGATAAATTCGTCACGAGTACCAAGTTGATAGTTGCCGATTTTCCAATCGCAAGGTTGGTAGTGGTAATACCATTTTCCATGGCCGAAGATTTGCATACCGCCGTCTTCGCCAACGAAGCAAGTATTGGCGGGAGATGTCTGAACATAGGTGTAACCTGCAGCGGCAATATCCTTCATATTTTCTTTGATGGTATTAAACGACCAGCACCAAGCATGGAGGATGGTTGCATCGTTGGTAACACGTGGTGTGC
>JBJEDP010000048.1:0-9432 GCA_051872175.1 Candidatus Limisoma sp. | reverse complement strand
ACCGACCCTCTCCGAGGCTCGAGGTCATGTGGGGGCTCTGTTCCCTACGCTAAGCATCTCCGATGCTGAGCGCAGGGTTTACCACGACCGGCGCGTCTCCGACGCTCCCATCCACAGCGTATCTTCGACACGCTGTGGATGCCATCTGCGCTTACCACGCCTGCTCGGTCGCACCGAGGCGCGACGCTACTCTGTTGAATGTCAATCGTTTATGTGTTTATCTGCCTGCCGCACGCCTGCTCGGTCGCACCGAGGCGCGACGCTACTCTGCTGAATGTCAATCGTTTAGGAACTTATCTACCTATCAGGCGATTCTCAAATTTACTCTTACCTCTTACCCATTACCTCTTACCTCTTTATTTATTTAGGCTTTTTATCCAGTCGGTTATGTCGGTTAGGAGTGTGGTGTCGATTGTTGTTTCGGATTTGCCGTATTCGTTGACGGTGCCGGTTTTGCATGGGTGCATGTAGTGGCTGAGTCTGTCGTAGGTTTTGATGGTTGCGACTCCGTCGGGCAATGCGCTGAGTGCTTTTACGTTATGGTCCGGGTCGACGTTCAGGTCGCGCAAGCCGATGGCAACGAACACGGGGCAACGGATTGCTTTGAGTGCGTCGGTCGGGTCGGCGGCGATGAATGAGTCGAGCCAGGGTGAATCTTGTTTGAGCACGGCTGTAAGGTTTTCGATGAGCGGGTCGGGTAGGGTTATGCCTTTCGACTGTGCAGCCATTTCGACGGCGGAGCGTTCGCGCGGCATAAACTTCGCGGGCACAGCGCGCATCGTGAGCACTTCGTTCATCACCGTGCAATATTGTTCGGCAAACGAGTCGGGCACGCCCATTGCGGTGAGCATTGCTTTGTTTTGGATGATGAGGACGTCGCGACCGCTGAAAGCCGGTCCGGCGAGGCTCACTACGAAGTCGACTTTTGCGTCGGCGGCGAGGAGGTAGCCGATAAGTCCGCCTTCGCTATGTCCGAGGATGCCTATTTTGGAGAATTCTCCGGTTTTGCGGAGCGCTTCGACTGCAGCGAGTGCGTCGGCAGTGTTGCTTTCGACGGTGACTGTCGCGGGGTTGCCTGTCGACTGTGCCATACCGCGGTCGTCGTAGCGTAGGCTTGCCACGCCGTTTTTGGCAAGATGGTCGGCGATTACAGCCATCGGGTGGTGTCCCATGAGTTCTTCGTCGCGATTTTGTTGGCCGCTGCCGCTAACCATGACAACCGCAATCGGGCGATTTTTCTTTTTGTAGCCGACGGGGTAGGTCAGCGTTCCGGCGAGAGTTGCGTCGGCGGCGTCAATCGTCATTTCGCGCGCTTCGTAGTCGAAAGGCGGTTGCGGCGTCTGCGGTCGGTTGTATTCAATCTTTCCGCGGACGAGATTCATCGGGAAATCGTGTCCTGCTTGGGTGTATTTGCCGAAGATTGTGTCGTTTCGGAGTTCGCCGACGTAGGTTGCACCGATTCGGTCGATATTGATTGCGATGGCATTGCCGTCGGCTGTAGCCTTTGCTTCTAAGCCGGAGGCGCCTTGGTCGGGGCTGCCGAAAGAGCAGACGTAGCCGTCGTCGGTGGCGGTGAGTTCGAACACGAGGCGAAGCGAGTTGCCTGCAAATGAGAGTTTTCCAATCCAGGAGCCTGCGAAGTCGGCTGCGGAAGCGCTCAGCGCGACGAGCGCGGCGGCGATAAAGGTAATTCGTTTCATAGTAGTATTTTAGATAGTGTTATGACGGTCGATGACCCAGCGGAGGAAGTCGTCGAACGAGGGTTGGAAAGCGCCGTAGCTTTTGCGTTTTCCGTTTTGGGTTCCGACGATAGTCCACTGATTGGCGGACGCCATTTCGAGTGTATAGTATGCGCAAGCGTTCGACGTTGTGCGGACGAATACGGCACCGAAAGCGGGATGTCCCGGCTCTTCGGGCTCGGGAAATACGTAGACGTGGAGTTGCGCGGTGTCGTCGATTCGGAACGCCTCGTGCTGGAATTCGTCCCAGTTGAAGCGCACTTCGGGGTAGTTGTTAAGGATTACCGACTGCCAGTTGAGTTTGTCGGCGAGTATGCCGTGGTCGACCACGCCTGCGTTGATGTCGTCGACGAGTTGCGGAATCCATTGATAAGCGACGAAAATGCGTCCGTCGACCGCTGTTTGTTGATTCATTGTTTTTGGTTTTTTTGCAAAGATAGTAAAATGTACTTAATTTATAAGTTAATTGTTTGTGTTTTTCAAAATTATATTATACTTTTGTCGAGTACTTAACTTTTAAGTTTAGATGAGGCAGAGATACAGCATAGAATTAATCGAAGAGCGATGAAAAGAAGTAGCATAGTTGAAGAAAGGCGGCGGAATGTAAATCCGGAAGTAAGGCGGATGGTAAGTCTTTCGTTCAAGATTGTAGACCGTATTCATACTATATTGGAAGCCAAGGGCTTGAAGCAGAAAGACCTTGCAATGCGTTTGGGTAAAAATGAATCGGAAATCAGTAAGTGGATGCGAGGAACTCATAATTTCACGATTGATACGCTCGTTTCTATAGAAGATGCTCTTGGCGAGCCAATCATTTCGGTTTGCCAACCGAATCAAGTTGCCGTAACAGCGTAGCGTTGCATCGTAGCGCCGGGTTTATTTTATCTTGATAAGCGATTTTAGGCAATAACAACCGACTGCTGCATTAAAAATTTGCTTTTTCGTTTGATTTGCATTACTTTTGTAAACTCAAACCAAAAACGAAAAATGTCTGTAGCCACCGAAAGTGAACAAATCGTCCCGATAAAGTTCCTGCCGCACTATAAGGAAGTGCTGTGGGGTGGCACGAAAATATCAGAATATAAGGGCGTTGATTTGCACGACTCGAACGTCGGCGAAAGCTGGGAAATCTCGGCGGTGCCGGGTGCGGAATCGGTAGTTGCAGAAGGACGCGACGCCGGTTTGACAATCACACAACTTATCGAAAAATACGGTTCGCGGCTTGTCGGCAAGACAGTCTACGACGAGTTTGGCACGACGTTCCCGCTGTTGGTGAAAATCATTGATGCCAACAAGGATTTGTCGTTCCAGGTTCATCCCGACAATGCGTTGGCACGAGCGCGTCATAACTGTTTCGGCAAGACGGAGATGTGGTACATCATCGATTGCCGCCCGGAGGCGCGACTCTATGCGGGTCTGAATCAGGACACTACGCCGGAAGACTATGAGCAACGTATCGAGGACGGTTCGATTATGGACATCGTGACTTGCCACGATACTAAGCCGGGCGACATCTATTTTCTTCCTCCGGGCTGTACGCACTCGATTGGTGCGGGCAATCTGTTGGCTGAAATTCAGCAAACGTCGGACATCACTTACCGCGTCTACGACTATAAGCGCCGCGATGCTAACGGCAACTATCGTCAGCTGCATACTGATTTGGCTCGTGAGGCGGTGGACTATCGTGCTTTTGACAGCAAAATGGCGTACGAGAAGGATGACGCGTGCTCTAAATTGGTCGACTGTGAGTTTTTCCGCACGTCGCTTCTCAAGGTCGCCGGCGAGCAACAATATCACAACGAGCGCGACTCGTTTTTGATTGTAATGTGCATCGATGGCGATGTGCGAATCGGGTCGATGTCGCTGCGCCGCGGCGAAACAGCGCTCGTTCCCGCCGAGATGAAAGACATTGACTTCCAAGGCACTGCCACGCTCCTGCTGGCAACGGTGTAAGAGGTAAGAGGTGCTGCTTTGCCGTGGTTATTGAATTTCTCTGCAATAAACCTAATACCCTCTAATCGCCGACGATAGTCGGTTTTGGGCGTTTTCGCTTTGTTTTTTATGTGATTTGAATTACTTTTGCAGTATGTAACGCACAGTGGCTTAACCAAACTGAAAACACGATGATGGATTTTTTTAACATAACGTTTCCGTTGACCGACCCAACGTGGATTTTCTTCCTGATGTTATGCATCATCTTGTTTGCGCCGCTGCTTCTGGGAAAACTCAACATACCACATATCATCGGACTAATCCTTGCCGGGGTTGCAATCGGCGAGCACGGGCTTCATCTGCTTAACCGCGACAGCAGTTTTGCGCTGTTCGGCAACGTGGGGCTCTACTATATTATGTTTCTTGCGGGATTGGAAATGAATATGGACAATTTCCGCTCGATACGCGGCAAGGCGGTGACTTTCGGCATATTAGGGTTTGTTATTCCGATGCTGATGGGCTACGCCGCGAATGTGTGGGTGCTTGGCTATGCGGCAATACCGGCGGTGCTGATGGCGGCGATGTATGCGTCGCACACGCTTGTGTCGTACCCGATAGTTGCGCGCTACGGCGTGTCGCGTCATCCGAGTGTGAGCGTGTCGGTGGGCGCAACGGCGATAACCGACTGCTTGACGCTGTTTGTGCTGGCAATCGTCGGCGGACAGTTTAAGGGCGAGGAACAAGACTCGCTGCTGTGGCTTTGGCTGATTGTGCGAGTTGTGGTGCTCGGCGGACTGATTATATTCTTTTTCCCGCGTCTCGGGCGCTGGTTTTTCCGCAAATACAGCAACGGCGTGGTGCAATTTATATTCGTGCTCGCGTTGGTTTTCCTGTCGGCGGGCTTGATGAAACTTGTCGGAATGGAAGGCATTCTGGGCGCGTTCTTGGCGGGCTTGGTACTCAACAGGCTCATTCCGCACGTCTCGCCGCTGATGCACAACATCGAGTTTGTCGGCAATGCGCTGTTTGTGCCTTACTTCCTGATTGGGGTGGGTATGCTGATAGATTTGCGCGTGTTTTTCGGCAGCCTGACGGCGCTGAAAGTAGCCGGCGTGATGATTGTTATGGCGCTGATTTCCAAGTGGGTATCGGCATGGGCTACGCAGAAAGTGTGCCGAATGACGAGCCTCGACCGCAAGATGATGGTCGGGCTGAGCACGGCGCGTGCGGCGGCAACGCTTGCCGTTGTGCTTGTGGGTTATAACATTATTCTTCCCGACGGGAGTCACTTGCTCGGCGAGGAAGTGCTCAACGGCGCGGTTGCGCTGATATTGGTGACGTGCATCGTCAGTTCGTTTGTCACCGAGCAGGCGTCGCGTCGCTTGGCGCTCGACGAGACGGCGATGAACAACAGTGCTACCGACGACGATAGCGAGCGCATACTTGTCGGCGTGTCGAACGAGGAAACGTCGAGTCATCTCGTCGACCTGGCACTGCTGATACGCAATCCGAAACTTAACGATAACTTGGTGGCACTCAACGTGGTAACCGATGGCGGACGGACAAACAATTCGCGTCGCAGCAAGCGCCTGCTATTGGCGGCGTCGAACGTGGCGAATGCCGCCGGAGTGACCATCAAGACGATGAGCCGATTCGGTATGAACGTGGCGTCGGGCATCGTGCATACGCATAAAGAGCAGGAAACCACCGAGTTGATTATCGGCTTGCATCGCCGTGTGAACATAATGGATTCGTTCTTGGGCAGCCTGTCGGAGACGTTGCTCGACGAGGTTCGCCGCGAGGTTATGGTGGTGAAGATGCTAATGCCGTTCAACACGATTCGACGCATTGTCGTAGCCGTTCCGCCGAAAGCCGAATACGAGGCGGGCTTCACCAAATGGGTCGACCACCTGACGAAGATGGCGAGTGCGATGGGTTGCCGCATCTACTTCCACTCGAATTCGCACACGCTCGAGTATATTCGCCGCATCACGTATAGCCGTCCGATAAAAGACAAGGTGACGTTGCAAGAGATGGAGTCGTGGGACGACCTGTTGATGCTGTCGGCGGCGGTCAACTACGACCATTTGTTGGTGGTTGTCACGGCGCGTCGCGGCTCGATTTCGTACGACAAGTCGTTCGAAAACTTGCCCGGACTGCTTACGCGCTATTTCTCCAACACGAGTCTGCTGCTGCTCTATCCCGACCAGCACGGCGAGCCGACGGCACTGCAAGCCTTCGCCGACCCGATGCAAGGACACCTCAATCCTGTGTCGTGGTCGACAACGATACGACACAACTACGACGTGGTTCGTCGATGGTTGCACTCGAAATTCAGCAGATAATACCGATAATGATAAGCAGAGCGGCGTAGATGAGCATGTTGCGCGCTGTAGCACCGAGTAGCGGGTTGAGCGCGGCGCCGCTTGAGGCAATGATGCGTCGCCAGGTTGAGTAGTGTAGTCCCAGATAGATAATCGGCGCAAGAATGAAGACGTTGCGCAGTCCCCAAATGCCCATTGTGAGCACGGCTCCGGCGAGCCCGAACAGGAGGTAAGCCACGGCGGCGGTGCGGCGTCCAAAGATGACGACAGTTGTGCGTTTTCCGGCGGCGCGGTCGTCGTCGACGTCGCGGTAGTTGTTGACAATCAGCACGTTGACACCGAGTAGCCCGATTCCAACCGAGCCGGCAACGACGTAAGCGTCGAGCGTTCCCGCTTGGAGGTAGTAGGTGAGCGAGACGGGCACGATGCCGAAGAAAGCGAGCACGGCGACGTCGCCCAGACCGTGTCGCGACAGCGGGTAAGGTCCGGCGCTGTAGGCGAGGGCAAAGACAGCGATGGCAATGCCGATGGGCACGAGTTTCCATCCTCCGAAGGGAATCAGGCAGCACCCCACGGCGCAAGCCGTTGCCAGGGTGGCAAAAGTGGCGCGGCGCATGGCTTTGGGAGAGATGTCGCCTTCGGTCACGCCGCGGCGAAAACCTTCGCGTCCGGGACGGTCGCTGCCGTTCGCCCAGTCGTAGTATTCGTTGGCGAAGTTTGACGTAATTTGCGCAAGTATGGCAAAAACGAGGCACAGCGCGGCAATGCCCGGTCGGAAGCAGCCGTGGGCGAGGGCGTAGGCGCAAGCCACGAGCACACCGGCGGTTGATACCGGCAGTGTGCGCAGTCGCATTGCCTCTATCCAAGGACGAACGTTCATACGAATGCTAATACTAATACTTGTTTTGCGACGAGATTTCGTCGACGGATTTGCGGACTTTTTCGCGCAGCGGTTGCGACGAGTAGCCGATGGCGATGTCGAGCAGGACGCGTCGCGAGCGTGGAATGCCCAACAGACGACGCACTTTCGGCTCGTCGAACCAACCGAGAATACAAGAGCCGAGCCCGAGGTCGGCAGCGGCGAGAGTGATGTGCGCAGCGAGGATGCCGCAGTCGATTAGCGGAAAATGCTTGTTCTTAATCCAACCGCCGAGTCGCGCCGTGAAGTTAGGTTGCTCCATGACGACGACGATGTGGCAAGGCGCTTGCGAGGTGAATTTGTTCATTCCGACCGACTGCAGAGCGTCGGCGAGTTCGGCGCATTTAGCGGGTTCGTCGACCACAATCATGTGCCACGGTTGCGAGTTGCAAGCCGAAGGCGCAAGGCGTGCGGTTTCGACGATTTTAGCGATTTTTTCGGGCTCGACGGGTTTGTCGAGGTAGCCGCGGTCGCTTTGGCGATGCTTTACTAATTCGATAAAGTCGTTCATAGTCAGACTATTTGGTGAATTCCATCAGTCGGGCGAGATACTTGCCGATGATGTCGAATTCGATGTTGACAACGGTTCCGACGCCGATTTTGCAGAAGTTTGTGTGCTCGAACGTGTAGGGAATAATCGCCACTTGGAAGCTGTTGCGTTGCGAGTTGCAGACGGTAAGCGACACGCCGTTGACGGTCACCGAGCCTTTTTCGACGGTGACATAGCCTTTGCGCGCCATTTCGGCGGGCGCGTCGTAAGAGAAAGTGAAGTATGTACTACCGCCGACTGAGTCGACAGCCGAGCAAACGGCGGTTTGGTCGACGTGACCTTGCACGATGTGGCCGTCGAGCCTGCCGTTGAGGAGCATGCTACGCTCGAGGTTGACCAAGTCGCCGACCTTGAGCAGACCGAGGTTGCTGCGGTCGAGGGTCTCTTGAATGGCGGTAACGGTGAAAGTTCCGTCGCCGGGGAGGTCGACCACGGTGAGGCATACGCCGTTGTGAGCGACCGATTGGTCGATTGTCAACTCGTCGGCAAACGGGCATCGCATTGTGATATGTAAGTTGCCGGCTTCGGAACGTAATCCGACGACTTCGGCTGCTGTTTCAACAATTCCTGAAAACATAAGATGTCTAAAAATCAAAGGGTTAAACGTCGGTGTCGAGCCCAAGCGGGTTGCGACATGACAAAGTTACGAAATATTTTTCGATAAACGCGATAGCGGCGGCGGTTTCGCGCGGGATTTGATGAAAATTAGATAAAAAAGAGAGAGCGGATTCTTGCGGGTCCGCTCTCAGTCAAAGGCGGGTTGGGCCTTTGTTGTGTCGTCATCCATCCATTCGATATTCACATACTTCTTTTCTGTCAACGACGTAGGGAAATTTAGACTAAATGATTAAGGTTGAAGTGTAAATTTTTGTTCTTATCTTTCTTCTTGTCACAAAGGTAAATCGAAATTATTTCATGACCAAACTTTTTCCCAAAAAAATGCAACTTAGTATCGTTTTTAAACTAAATTTACACCTATTTGCAGGGTTCGGTTATTTTTTTAACGACCATTCATATCCGTCTTTAGTATCTTTCACATCGAAACCGATTTCTTTAATTTTGTCGCGAATGAGGTCGGAAGTCGCCCAATCTTTTTTCGCTTTTGCATCGTTTCTGATTTGAAGGAGCAGGTCGACGGCTTTCTCAAACGGCTCGAGCGCGTTGGCGTTAGAGCCTTCGACGATGTCGGTTTTTATGCCGAGGATGTCGATGAGGAAAGTCTGATAAAGGTCTTTAAGTTCGTCGATTTGTTCGGCGGTAAGCGAAGCTTTGCCGTCGTTAGTGGAGTTGATAACCTTGCAAGCGTCGAAGAGCGTCGAAATGACCGTCGGGGTGTTCAGGTCGTCGTCCATCGCCTCGTAGCAACGGGTGCGGTAGTTGCTAACGTCGACCGTTGAGGTGTCTGCGGGGCTTAGCGTGAGCAGACGGCGGTAGCCTTCGAGCATGCGGTCGAGCGCTTTTTCGGCGGCTTGGAGGGCTTCGTTAGAGAAGTCGACGGTGCCGCGGTAGTGTGCTTGGAGCACGAAGAAGCGGATGGTCATCGGCGTATAGGCTTGCGCGAGCAGCTTGTGTTTGCCGCTGAAGAACTCGTCGAGCGTGATGAAGTTGCCCAACGATTTGCCCATCTTTTGACCGTTGATGGTTATCATATTGTTGTGCATCCAGTAGCGGACGGCTTCGTGGCCGTTATGCGCCACCGATTGCGCGATTTCGCATTCGTGGTGAGGGAATTTGAGGTCCATACCACCTCCGTGGATGTCGAAAGTTTCGCCGAGATATTTTTCGCCCATCGTGGAGCATTCGAGGTGCCATCCGGGGAATCCTTCGCTCCAGGGCGAGGGCCAGTGCATGATGTGCTCGGGTGCGGCTTTCTTCCAGAGGGCGAAGTCGCAAGCGTTATGCTTTTCGGTCTGCCCGTCGAGTTCGCGTGTAGTCGAGAGGAGTTCTTCGACGTTGCGGCCGGAGAGC
>JBJEDP010000047.1:0-9438 GCA_051872175.1 Candidatus Limisoma sp. | reverse complement strand
AATGAATTCCATTTTCATTCCCTTTGGCGAAAGCCGTTCATGTCCGTTTCATAAGATATATTGTTAGTATATGAAAGTGATAAAGAATAAGACTATAGATTTTGATGCTGCAGTTCGGGCTTCCTTGCTTAATAGAAATAGAGCTGCACGAACAGGTTATGTACGTTTGGTTCGATATATCACAGACGAGCCTGTCCCACAACAATCTTCTTATACGGGAAAAATAGAATTGAGGTAGGAATGGCTGTATATACAAAAGAGTACGAATCCCAGCCTGAGTCTATTCTTACAAATGTCATTATATGTCCAGCCGTCGATTTGTCTGCAAATGTGGCTGTCCCTGTTTATTGTGAAGTCGATAATGTGTTGTGGGACACAGGTGCAACCAACACTCTGATTTCACGTCAAGTTGTAGATGCTTTAGGATTACAACCTAAGAACAAAGCTCTTATATCGAGCGCAGGAGGCGATGTTGAATCTTGGACTTATCTTGTTCACGTTATTCTCCCGACCGGAACGGCTGAATTGAATGTCCAGGCTCTGCTAAATGACAATCCGGATTATGAGGTAGTGATTGGCATGGATATTATAAATTCATGCGATTTCTGCTATACTAATAGAGATGGCAAAAGTACATTCTCATTATGTCATCCGGCAAAGCAGAAGATTGTAATTAAATAAATTATACATATGCTTCTTGTTGTTGTAAAAACAAGAATTCTTTCTTTCCCCACTTTTTTTTATTTGTTGACATACTCGAATAAATTTCGTACCTTTGTATAAGCAAATGTAAAGGTCTATATATCGTATGAAAAAACAAATTTTGATTCTGATTTTTGTCTCTCTAATAGGGCAAAATATTGGAAAAGCGGAACAAAAACTTTCAAGTACTGTAATTGGTACGGAATATTCTGTCAATTATTCAAATTTTACGAAGTCGACTACCGTAAATACCAAATATGATGCATTTGATGGTAATCTCGATACTTTTTTTGCTTCGTGGGATAGGTCCAATATCTCTGAAACCGAAATTCCTCGCACGTGGGTCGGACTTGACCTCGGCGAGAAATATGTTATTTCCAAAGTAGGGTGGGCGCCTCGCAATGCCCCGGGATTTGGCGAAAAGCGCGTGCAACTTGGGCTCTTCGAGGGCGCAAACTTGCCGGACTTTACCGATGCGGTTCCGCTATATTTGATTCCCGACCAAGGAATAATCGGCACGATGTCGTATGCCGACGTCTATTGCTCGCGTGGCTTCCGCTACGTTCGCTATCTCGGACCCGACGACGCTCGCTGCAACATCGCCGAACTCGAATTCTATGGCGAGCCGGGCGAAGGCGACGATTCTCACCTTTATACCGTTTCGAATCTACCAACCGTGGTAATTTATACTAACGGCGACTTTTATGGTCGCGACCCTATCGACAAAGAAAACGACTACACGTCGATAATCTCTATCATTTCGAACAACGACGATGGCACGACGACGTTTTTTACAGCACCCGGCGCTACTCGTTTGCGCGGAAATACATCGATGAGCTTCGATAAAAAACCATATCGCATCAAATTTGACAAAAAGCAGAATGTCCTTGATGCCCCTGCCAAAGCAAAGAAGTGGACTCTCATTAACTCTTGGGGCGACAAAACGATGTTGCGCAACAGCGTGTCGTTCGAAATCGCTCGCCGAATGGGGATGGACTATGTGCCTTATTGCCGACTCGTCGATGTGATTTATAATGGTGACTATAAAGGTACTTATCAACTTTGCGACCAGGTGGAAATCAACAGCAATCGTGTCAATATTACTGAAATGGAGATTACCGACGTCGATGGCGACGCCCTTACCGGCGGCTATCTTATGGAGGTTGACGCCTATGCAGAGAGCGAAGGCGAGGGACACTACTTCTGGTCGAATCGTGGTATTCCCGTCACTATGAAGTCGCCCGACGAATCGAACGACCTGCCTGCATGCTTGAACTATATTTCAAATTTTTTCAACACTTTGGAGTCTGCCGTTTGGTCGGAGAATCGTCAAAATATATGCAGTTATATTGATTTGGACAGCTTCTTGAAGATGTTCCTTGTCGGCGAAATGACAGGCAATACCGACACTTATTGGAGTACGTATTTCAGCAAGGAACGCAACGAAGATATAGTGCGTTTCGGCCCGATTTGGGATAACGATTTGACTCTCGACAACGACTATCGCACGCATAATTATTTTATCAACCAAAGTAAAAATTCCGAATGGCTTTTCGAGACAAGTTCGGGCGGCAGTACCTCGAAAGCCGGTTGTATGGGCGACTTTGTACGTCATATCCTTAATTCGGTTGTTACTGACCGTATTTACGACCTATGGTATCAAGCAGTTTATGAAGGAGAATTGGAGTCGCGTTCGCTGCAAGAGTATGTCGACGAACTTGCCGAAGAAATCAATTTGTCACAGCAATTTAACTTCAAGCGTTGGCCGATTCTCGATTCGTTGGAGCATATGAATTTCCAGGCACTTGGATCATACGATGCCGAGGTAAGATATCTGCGAAACTACATTTACGACCGTTGCGTGTGGATGAACGTCAAAACCGGAGTCGTCGCTTCGGGCGTTACGGAGTTGCCTGCGCAGTCCGACTTTGTTGAGGTATACAATCTCCAAGGCGTTAAGGTCTATTCCGGCAATTCGATGCCGTCGCTCGACCGTGGTATCTACATCATCAACCGCGGCGGAACAACCCGCAAAGTGGTTATAACCAGGTGAGAGGTGAGAGGTGAGAGGTAAGAGGTAAGAGGTAAGAGGTAAGAGGCTTGTCGCTCGTTGATAAACATTCGACGAAAATAACATCTCTTACCTCTTACCTTTTACCTCTTACCTAAAAAATTTTGCTTTTTCGCTCACCTTGCACTACTTTCGCTACGCGCAAGATAGGCTGCATCTCGGCAAAATCAAATTTCAAAACTTCGTTTTGATTTGCTTTTGCTCTCAATTTGCACTACTTTCGCTACGCGCAAGATAGGCTGCATCTCGGCAAAATCAAATTTCAAAACTTCGTTTTGATTTGCTTTTGCTCTCAATTTGCACTATCTTTGTTCCATAATGAAAAGTAAAACGACAAATACGATGCAGTGGGACCGGCTGATATGCAGCAAACGGTTGGGCATGGAACGCTATCGGAGTTCGCAAGCGCAGTCGCGCAGTGACTTCCAGCGCGATTTCGACCGCCTTGTTTTTTCGTCGCCGTTCCGCCGCTTGCAGAACAAAACGCAGGTTTTTCCCTTGCCGGGAAGCATTTTCGTACACAACCGATTGACGCACAGTTTGGAGGTCTCGTCGGTGGGCAAATCGCTTGCCAATGAGGTGTGTGTGCGGCTTGCACCGAAATATGCGGGCACCGACGTCGAGTCGAAGTTGCCTCACATCGTGGAAATTGTGGGCTCGGCATGCCTGGCTCACGACATGGGAAATCCGCCGTTCGGCCACAGTGGAGAAAAGACCATAGCAACATATTTCTCGGAAGGTCGCGGCATGGCGATTCGCCGGATGCTCAGCGATGAAGAGTGGGCTGACTTGGTGAATTTCGACGGCAATGCCAACTCGTTTCGCTTGCTGTCGCATCAGTTTCGCGGACGTCGCGAGGGTGGGTTGGCGATGACCTATTCGTCGCTCGCCGCCATCGTCAAATATCCGTATCGGTCTATCGATTCGCCCAAGAAAGGTAAATTCGGCTTCTTTACATCGGAGGCGGAATGTTTTGCCGAGGTGGCTCGCGAGTTGGGGCTGATAGAGTATAGCCCGTACGTCTATGCGCGCCATCCGCTGGTCTACCTTATGGAGGCTGCCGACGACATTTGCTACCAGATTATGGACATCGAAGATGCTCACAAACTGAAAATTCTCAGCAGCAACACTGTTCTTGAACTCTTCCTGGGGTATTTCTCCGAAGAGCGCAAAAGTCATATGCAAGTTGTGGTCGATTCGATTGACGACAACAACGAGAAAGTGGCATATCTTCGTTCGTGCGTAATCGGCGAATTGGTGTCGGAGTGCGCGCAAGTGTTTGTCGACAGCGAGGAGCAGATTCTCCGCGGCGAATTCTCGGGTAGCCTAATTGACAACATTTCGGCGCTGCCGGGGCAAGCATATGCCGCGTGCAGCCATACGGCGTGGACAAAGCTCTACAACTCGTCGGACGTTGTCGATATCGAACTCGCCGGCAACCAGATTATCACGTTCTTGCTCGACCGTCTGCTCGACGCTGTGATGAATCCCGAGAAAAACTATTCGAAACTCTTACTTAGCCGTGTGCCCAATCAGTACGACACGTCGGCGCCTACGCTCTACGGCAAAATTCAGTCGGTGCTCGACCATATCTCGGGTATGACCGACGTTTATGCCCTTGACCTATTCCGCAAACTTAACGGACTAAGCCTCCCGGCTGTCTAAACCAACTGAATATTATGAAGAAACTACTTAATTTTTTCGTTATTGTGGTTGCCTCGTTGGTGCTCTCGTCGTATACGGTCGACGAGGTGCCTAATGTGCATGTCAAAAATCGCAATTGCTATGTGACCAATCCCGACGGACTGCTTTCTGCCGAGACGGAAGCGCAACTCAACGTCGTCCTCGGCGATATTTGGCAGCAGACATCTGCCGAACCGGTTGTGGTGATAATCAGTACAATCGGCGACGAAGACTATAACGATTTCGCCACCGCACTATTTACGAAGTGGGGCATCGGTAAGAAAGATAAAAGCAACGGTGTGTTGATTCTCATTGTCGACGACATTCATAAGGCTGTTATCCGTACGGGATACGGCTCGGAAGGCTTGCTGCCCGACATCATTTGCGGTCGCATTATCCGCGACAAGATGATTCCGCATTTCCGCGATGGCGACTACGATAGCGGTACGCTCGAAGCGGTGAATTTCATACACGAAATCCTTACCACGCCGGGCGCTATCGAAGAATTGAAGTCGCAGTACGAAAACGATGCTGCACAGCAGGAAACCGACCCGGAAGAACTCTTTAAGGCGTTCGTCACCTTGTCGCTGTTCTTCGGCTTTATCGGATTTGTGTTTATCCTGATTATGCGACTTGTGTATCGCAAAAAAGACTACTTCACTCGCTATCAGTCGATGAAGAAATTCCGTACGCCGCTTCTGATTATCACGTTCTTAACTATGGGAATGGCTTTGCCGGCATGGCTGTTGGTGTTGTGGTCGATGCGTCGCTATCGCAATCATAAGCGTAAATGCCCGAATTGCGGCAAGAAGATGCATAAACTCAACGAGCAGGAAGACAACAATTATCTCAATGCCGCACAAAACGTTGAGGAGCAACTCAATTCGGTCGACTACGACGTGTGGCTGTGCCCTCAATGCGGTGAGGCTGATATTCTTCCGTATGTCAACAACAAATCTCTCTACAAAGAGTGTCCGCAGTGCCACGCACGCGCCCTGCAACTCGTCAGCAATCGCGTGATTAAGCAAGCCACAACGCGTGCCACCGGTCAAGGCATCAAGACCTATGCTTGCAAGGGTTGCGGACATCGTTACGAGCAGCCGTACACGATACCGCGCCGTGACGACGACGATATTGCCGGAGGATTGGTTGCCGGTGCAGCCATCGGTGGAGCGTTCGGCGGCGGTGGCGGCGGAGGCTTCAGCGGAGGTAGCTTCGGTGGCGGTATGACCGGTGGCGGTGGCGCTTCCGGCGGTTGGTAGAACGACTTTTTAAGCAACCATTATTATGGAATATACACCAAAACCAATAGATACGTCGGCGGTCGAACTTCCCGCGGAGTTGGAACCGCTCGTCGAACAGATGGCAAAGAACGTCCACGAAGTGTGGGCGCAAAAGCGTATGGAAGAAGGCTGGCGCTACGGCGAAAAGCGCGACGACGAGTTGCGCCTACATCCTTGCCTTGTCTCTTACGAACAACTGCCTGAGATTGAGAAAGAATACGACCGCAGCACGGCGCTCGGCACGCTCAAACTGATTATGAAACTTGGCTTTTCTATCGAAAAACGGTAGAACGACTTTTGATGTGTTATGAATCGGTGGAATAGATTTGTTTTTTGGATACTTCGAGCTCTCTCGAAAGGCGGTTTTCGCCCAATCGGTATCTTTGTCGGAATCAATATCGTATTGGTTCTGATGATTTACGTCCTGTGGTTTCTTTTTTCAGCCAACGAGGAGGCATGGCAAATCGGCGGTGATGGAACCCCGGATAGCGGCGTCATTCACGGATTTAAGTTTATCCTGGCAAATCTTATCCTCGACCCGGGCACGGCAGCCAATGTCCATGCCCGTCATGCACTGCCTTCGCTGATTATCGCCTTTGTGGGACTCGTCTTTTTCAGCGGACTGCTGATTTCCGTTTGGTGCAACACCGTTGAGCGATTTGTCGACAGATTCATGAAAGGTGAGATTGGCTTCCGCATGAAGAATCATTATGTCATTATGGGCTATCGTCCGGTGACGATTTCTCTGTTGCGCACGCTCTTTCAGTATAACCCTAAAGCGTATGTCCTCATCCAAACGATGAACGACGTCGAAAGTGCGCGGCGCGAGGTGGTTAGTTCGTTGAAATTCGTCAGAGCGGACAAGCGCGTCGTTTTTCTCCACGGCAGTCGCGTCGTCGAAGGCGACGTTGCTCGTCTGTGGTTGAGCGATGCCCGTCAACTCTATATCGTCGGCGACGACCGCGACCCGCAGCACGATTCGGAGAACTTCAAAGCCTTGCAGTTGGCTTACGAGCAACTTGCCGTAAAGCCGCAAGACGGCACGCTTTTGCCTTGCTGGGCATTGTTCGACAGCCAATCGACGTCGACGCCTTTCGAAATTGTCGACTTTGCCGACGAATGGCGCCGTCGCATTGACTTCAAGCCGATTAACTACTGCAACGAGTGGGCAAAACGCGTTGTCGTCGATGGATACTATTACGGCAACGACGGAAAGCGTATCTTCCTTCCGCGTATCGAAGGCGCCGATTCGCTGCCTTACGAAAGCGACAAACGCGTACATTTCGTCATTGTCGGCATGAACAATATGGGTATTGCGCTCGGCATTCAGGCTGCCTTGTCGATGCATTTCCCCAACTTCGTGCGCGATTCGAAATTGAAAACGCGAATTACCTTTATCGATGCCGAAATCGACAACGAAATCGAATTCTTCAAAGGTCGCTATTCCGGCTATTTCGACCTGAGCACCTATTACTATAACGACTTCTCAACCACCGATTTGGTGGCTCTTCATCCCAAAGAAAAGGGCTATCCCTACAGCGACTTCCTCGACGTTGAGTTCGAGTTCGTCAAAGGTCGCATCGAGTCGGACAACGTGCGCAATTTGCTCGAGCAATGGGCTGCCGACCCGCAGCAACAGCTTTCGATTGCCATCTGTTTCTCCTCGCAGCCCAACGCATTGGCTGCTGCACTTTATATGCCCGAAATCATCTATTCACGAAATATCCCCGTATTCGTCCGCCAGGAGCAGTCCGACAATCTGCTCTCTGCCCTCAAAAGCAAACTCGACGACAACGTCTACTGCAAATTCTCTAACCTTTATCCTTTCGGAATGCTGGTCAACTGCTACCGATTCAACAACGAAACGCTGCAGATGGCAAAACTCGTCAACTATTCTTACTCAATAGCCGACAAGTTGACGTCATTCCCTTGCGAGTTCGACGAAGCCGCCGCCGAGCGCGAATGGCAAGGCTCCAAGGTCTATCAACAGTGGTCGAGCATCTATAGCGCAATGACCATCGGCATTAAGTTTAACGCCGTCTTCAGCCAAGGTGTGGCGAATGTCGACGATGCCGATTTGACCGACGACGCGGTCGAATTGCTCGCTCGGGTTGAGCACAATCGCTGGAATATGGAGAAACTCCTATTGGGCTATCGTGCCGCAACGAGTGCCGAACTCGACGAAATTGCCAAATCGAAAGAGCGTCGCAAAATTCTGAAAAATCAATACTACATCCACGATTGCATCGTGCCTTACGACGAATTGGACGACGTCACGAAATATTACGACCGCTTAATCACGAGAATTGTTCCTTCGGCGATTCGGCATATAAAGAAAACGACAAACAATTAAACTATGGCATACGATATATTTATCAGCTACCGCCGCACCGGTGGTTATGAAACGGCAAAACATCTATACGACCTGCTCGTGCACGACGGGTTTACGGTAAGTTTCGACATTGACACTCTCCGCAACGGCTTGTGGACACAAGAACTCGAAAACCGCATCGCCGAATGCAAAGATTTTGTGATTATTCTCAACCGCGGCGCTTTCGACCGCTCCATCGACGGCAGCACACCGTTCGAAAAAGATTGGCTTCGCCGCGAATTGGCTAAGGCTATCGAGTTGAAAAAGAACATAGTGCCCGTGCTCCTCGATGGATTTGAATTTCCCGAAAATCTGCCCGACGACATCCGCTTGGTTGCCGAAATGTCCGGTCCGAAATACAACAGTTACTACTTCGACGCATTCTATGAAAAACTTAAATCGGGCTTCCTTACCGCCAAGCCGCAACATGCGTCGCCGACCGTAGCCGTGCTGAAGTTGAGCACCGACATGCCCTGTAGCGTCTATATCGACGGCGAGAAAAAGTGCGACATTCAGCCCGGCAACATCGTAAAACTGCCGATGAATCCCGGACAATATTCGTTGCGATGCGTCAGCACCGTCAATCCGGCAATGTTCATCTTCCTCTACGTAGAACTTGCCCCGGGGCACGAGAAGTTGCAATTCATCAACCTTTCGCCGCAGCAAAAGCCGTACAATCAGCCACCACAGCAGCAACAGCCTCGTCAGGGCGGCTACCAACCGGCTCCGCAACAGCCGCGTAAGAAGAAAAAAGACCGCACCTTGCTCATCGTTATCGGCTGCGTCGTGGGATTCTTACTCCTATGCTTTATCATTGGCTTCGTCTCCGCTATGATTGAAGATTCAAGTTCAAGCAATTACGATTATAATTACGAAGACACTGATACTGTGGCAGTGCCCATAGATACTGAAGCCGCGTCTCCGCAACCCTTGTATCCATACTACGACTCAGAGTCGGGACTATACGGCTATAAAAATGCTGATGGCGAAGTAATGTACGTACCGCAATTTGAAGATGCCGGAACATTCGATGGCGACACCGTTACAATCGTCCGCCGCGATGGCGTTTACTTGTATTTCACAATCAGCGGATATCTCTACGAAATTGAAGCCCCGGCTGAATAACCGATAATCAAGAAGTGCAAAGAGCCTGTTGCTCAATAATATACGTATCAAACGTAGGGTCCTGGGAATCATCCTCCGTAGGGTCCCGTCTCGGCGCGACCTGCCACGGGTGCGGTGCTAAGGTAAGAGGTAAGGGGTAAGAGTGTAGAGAAGCGCCTTCGATACGGTTAATGAGTTGACAATAAGGCAATTGTTGGGGCTCG
>JBJEDP010000046.1:0-2020 GCA_051872175.1 Candidatus Limisoma sp. | reverse complement strand
CAACGCCACATCGAAAGGCTATGACGCAACGAAGATTCGCAACTTCGGTTACCAAAACGGCAAACTCTACTGCGTCTATAACAATAACGAAATCATTATCCTCAACGCAACCACCGGTGCTTATCTCGGCAAACTCAAAGAAGGCGACATCTGCACGGGTGGTACGCTTAAATTCTGCGACGTGAAATGCTTCGACGGTCATGTCGTGGCTTGTAACCTCGCCACCGCCGACAAAGGCGAAGAACTTCGTCTTTACTGCTGGAACAACGACAACGAAGAGCCCACACTAATCTACAACTCAACCAACCTCTACGGCGCAAGTCGTTTGGGCGACTGCATGGAAATTGCTCCCGACAGCGGTTGGGACAACAACTTGTGGATTAACTTTGCAAACGACGACGGCACAACATGCCGCGTATTCGAGCTGCATCGCACAGCAGAAGGTTGGACGGAAAACGATTGGGTTGTAACTACCGACGGAACGAATCGCTATGCTGCCGGAGGAACAGTTCGCGCATATCCCAACGGCGGCGTGTGGTGGATTGACGGATTGGCTGCCAACCCCTCGTTCTTCGTTATCAACAACGGTAAACTCAAACGCAACCTCGAACTTACCGACATCGGCAACTGGGGCTCGAGTCATCACGAATTCACTTTCCGCGGTTTCAAATATAACGTCAACCTCAAGTACGACGACCGCCTCAACGGTCGCTGCCGCTTGCAGATGGACGACGTCGGCGACTATTCGCACACAACTTTCCTCGGCGAATTCCCCGCCGACGGTCTCGGCTCAACGACCAAAAACGCTAACGGTACGGGCGACGTCATCGTCAATACCGATGGGCAAAACTACGTGCAAATTTGGGTGCTTTCGTCCGAACAAGGTCTTTGCTGCTATTCACAAGGCAATGTCCCCAAAAACCAAGCCGTTATGCCGGGCGACTTCCTCCCCGTTGAAAAGTGGAACTTCTCGCAAGCCGCCGGAAACGCTTCCGCTGCAGGCTTTGACGCTACTAAAATCAACAACTTCTGCTACGGTAACGGCAAACTCTACTGCGTCTACGACCACTCCGCAGTGAAAGTCCTCGACGCACAAACCGGCGCTTATCTCGGCGATATGTCGCTCGGCGATGCAGTTACAGGCGGTACTTACACTCTCAGCGACGTCAACTTCGTCGACGGTCACCTCTTCGCTTGCAACTATGCTACCGCAGGACAAGAATTGAGGATTTACCAATGGGTAAACGAGCAACGCGATGCCGACTTGTTGTATTCAACAACCGACTTTATGGGGGCTTCTTCGTTGGGCAAAAATATGCAATTCAACAAAGGCGCAACCTATAGCGGTCCGCTCTGGATTACGTTCGGTAACGACAACGGCGCGGAATTCAAAATCATCGAATTCCATCGCATGTCCGATGGCACTTGGGAGCAGAAAAAGACAATCGCCACTGCCGACGGCTCGTCGCGTCTGGTTGTGGGCGACAACGCCAGAGTTTATCCATGGGACGGTCCGTTCTGGATTGACGGAAACGACTGCAAACCGACGTTCGTTGCCGCTAACTCCGATGGAAATATCGTTCCCGTTTGCACAGTGCCTACTACCGACAGTTGGGGCGCCGCCCAGTCGGAATTCTACTGGGGCGAGAAGAAAATTTCGGCAAACCTTCGTTTCGACAATAAGGCTAACGGCCGTGCTCAACTCATTCACGACCAAACAGGCGACTATGCTCAGACCGCCGAGTTTGCCGTATTCCCCGCTGCCGGACTTGGTTCGACACAAAATACTTCGGGAGCGGCTAACGTAATCGTTCGCACCGACGAATCGTCGTATTTCGAAGGTTGGGTATTCTCCGAAGGTCAAGGCATTGCATACTACAACTTCGGAACAGTGCTCCGCGTTGAGCCTACCGAAATCGGCGCTATCAAGCCTGTCGAAAAGTGGAACCTGTCGAAACAACGTGCCAACGCCACATCGAAAGGCTATGACGCAACGAAGATTCGCAACTTCGGTTACCAA
>JBJEDP010000045.1:0-9503 GCA_051872175.1 Candidatus Limisoma sp. | reverse complement strand
CTTACTTGAGTAAATTTAATAGTAGCACCGTCCGTAGTTTTTCCGACTATAGTTCCGGGATAATCCGCCGAATAAGTCCACGTCACTTTTGTAGCTTGCCCGGCAAATGCAACAAGTAGAAGCGATAGTAATAGGTAATATTTTTTCATAGATTATAAAATAGATGTTAAAAAATAATCGAATCTTAAGTTAATATTTCTCAAACAGGCTTGATTTTCAACCCCAAGCACCGACTGCAAAGGTACTATAAATCTTCAAAATGAACAAACAAAAAAGCCCAGTTAAAAAGAATAATAAAAATTTGTAGGACACAACCGCACCGTCATAGCACCCAACCGGCTAACGCACGAAGAAAACTCATCACACAATGGTGAAAGTTGGGTTAGGTTAATTCTTTTATACCTAAGCTTTTGAGGTAGTTGTAGGTGCCGTCGTAGAATTCGGGGAGGCGTGTGGCGTCTTCGGGGAATCCTTCGCTATTGAGTTTGCTGTTTCCTTCAGGCACGCAAATCACAATGCCTTGCCGCGCTCGGGTGAGCAACACGCGATAGGCATTGAGCATGTATTTGCGATTTTCGATATTGTTCTCGGTATTCCAACGATTTTTGCCATTGAATTTATAGAATTGCCACTCTCCTCCTTCGTAGCGCATATCGGCATCCCAAAGCACGCAAGCATAGTCGAGCTCGAGCCCTTGTACTTGTATTTCTGTTGCCGCTTCTTCGAGGTAGTTCGACGAACGTACGTCGGTTTTGTCTTCTAAAAACCAATGCACGGCATTTTCATCGCCTTGCGCTAACACGTTGACTGCCTGAGGCTTAAAACGTGCTGCAACTTTGGTTACCAAAATACCGGTCTGCTGACTGCCGCGTGCCTTTGCTCGCAACCAAGCTCGCGCCGTGGCTATGCTGCGCGTCAACACTACGGGATAGCCTTTTGCCGCCACGTCTCGATATAGACTTGCGGCATCCGACTTGAACGACAGTAGTGAGTGGACGAACGATGAGAGGGTTTCGGCTCGGAACGAGCGCAGACTGACGGCGAGATGCAAATCGTCGGAATACGACACATTTGCATTGCCTTTCAGCAATGCGTTTACGCGTCCTTCGGCGTATTCGGGTTCGGTAAGTTTGTTGGATATGTATATATTCCAATGCGAATATTCTTCATTGAGAGCCTTAATCCATTCTGAAATTCCGGCTTCTCCGGTGTTTATTTCCTGTCCGCCACCGACCAGGCATACTATCACTGACCAATCTTTGCGTTGGTCGAGCGACCAAATGAGAAACGAAGCTTCGGAAACCGGGAAATTGGGTACTTTCAATTTGTTGCCATAGGTTCCGCCGCGCTTAAGGTAGTTGGCAAGTCGCTTGTGTGTCCACGACCGTTGTGCTTCGTCGAAAATCGCCACATGTTCGACCTGACCATATCCTGCCTCGTCTAATTCAACTGCTTTTGTCGGGTCGATTTCGAGGCGACCGTTTTCAACGGGATTTTTTATCTTTGCCAACATATCATCGCGGTAACGATGGATGATTTGAAGAAATTCGCTAACCTCGCGTCGCGAATCGGATATTTTCTTGGATTCTCCTCGCGCTTTGCATTTTTTGTAATTATCAACAGCCAAAGCTTCGGTCAACACAGCCACCAGAGGTCCGTTGCCCGACAAATAGACAGCACCGTTCTCTTTATCCAATTCGCCATCTTTGTACGACTGCTTGATTGCCACATCGAGCCCTACCAATGTTTTTCCCGCGCCGGGCACGCCGGTTACAAAACATATGCTTTTCTCGCGGTTGAGCTTACTGCGTTCAATCACGTTGAGAATGCAATTGATGGTGCGGTCGGTCGACACCTTGTCTGCCTCGTGGCGAGTGATATCTTCTACCGAATGGTTTTCGTAGAGCGTTCGTGCTGCTTCGACGATAGTCGGCGTTGGACAATATGGTCCGATAAGCCAATTTTCGCCCCACATCTCGGGGTCGTAGTCGGTAGAACCGACATCGAGAACTTGCGCAATCACTTGCTGAAGCATATTCCGTCCGGCAATCAACGGATTGAAAATCGCGTCGTCGTAGACTGAGGGTTGCACAACGACTGTGGAGTGCTTAAATTCGGTCGGAACCAAAATCGGGGCAATCGGTCGGTCTGCGCTATAGAGGTGGAAGTTTTTCAAATCGAGCGCGTAATCGAGCACCTGCTCGACGTCGGCTTGCAAGGCATCGCGCTGTCCGACCTTGAATTCCAAGCAAAACACCACACCTTTTAATAATACCACCACATCGATGCGCTTACCGAGACGAGGTATGTCGTATTCGAAAAAGACATAAGCATCTTCGTCGCGCCAGGGAGACAGTACATTTTGCAGAATCTCTATCTCACCCATCCACGCTTCGTTGGTCGTGGTTTGGTCGATTCCGTGAAAACTACTTACGATATGCCCGAAAATCTCTGTTGCGTTAGCGTCGAGAAATTGCGAAAGCGTTGCCTTGTATAAGCATCGAGGATGTGTGTTGTTTTGCATAATCTTTATTTTTCCAAACACAAAGATACAAACTTTTTCACGAAAGGCCAAACGGGCTGAAAAAACTGCGGCATAGGCTTGTCTGCGGCTTGTTTGGTAATTTATGGGTAAAAATGTTGTTTTTCCGCGCTATTTGCCGTAACTTCGCAGTCAGATAATCAAACAACAATAAGACACTATGATTACCTTCTTTCGAAAAGGAGATTATTCGGTCATAGCTGTTGAGTCAGATCATCGATTCAACGCGGACGAATGTCGAAAACTTCAATGGCTATTTAGCGATTCCCACCCCCTTGAGTCAGAAAGCGTTTCGGGCACTTTCGTAGGCCCGCGCCGAGAAATGATTACTCCTTGGAGCACTAACGCGGTAGAAATTACCCAAAACATGGGTCTCACCGGCATCAGTCGCATCGAGGAGTTTTTTGTATCTAAAAGCGAGAATCCGTCGTACGACAAAATGCTTCAACGAGTCTACCACGGCTTGGACGGCAAGGTGTTTGACGTCAGTAAGCAACCCGACCCTATCGTTTATATCGACGATTTGGAGAAATACAACGAACAGGAAGGTTTGGCGCTGAGTGCTGACGAAATCGGCTATCTGCGCGGGCTTGCCGAGCGTCTCGGTCGTCCGCTGACCGACAGCGAAGTGTTCGGTTTCTCGCAAGTCAATTCGGAGCACTGCCGCCACAAGATTTTCAACGGCGTTTTCATTATCGACGGCGAAGAAAAGCCGAGTTCGCTTTTCAAACTTATCAAAAAGACTTCTACCGAAAATCCGAACGGACTCGTTTCGGCATATAAAGATAATGTGGCGTTTGTCGACGGTCCTACCATCGAGCAATTTGCGCCTCGCAATCCGCATCAACCGGATTTCTTTGAAATCAAAGATGTCGATACGGTTATCTCGTTGAAAGCCGAAACGCACAACTTCCCGACCACGGTTGAGCCGTTCAACGGTGCGGCTACCGGTACGGGCGGTGAGATTCGCGACCGTCTCGGCGGCGGAAAGGCGAGTCTGCCGATTGCCGGTACTGCCGTCTATATGACAGCCTATCCTCGTACGGAAGACGGTCGTCGGTGGGAAACGTCGTCGATGCCCGAGCGTCCGTGGCTCTATCAGACTCCGGAAGAAATTCTCATAAAAGCCTCAAATGGTGCATCCGACTTCGGTAACAAATTCGGTCAACCATTGATTTGCGGTTCCGTTCTTACATTTGAACACGCCGAAAACGGCGAAAAGTTTGCCTACGACAAGGTGATTATGCTTGCCGGAGGTGTCGGTTTTGCCGCACGTCGCGATGCCATCAAGGGCGAACCTGTTGCCGGCGAAAGCGTAGTGCTTATGGGCGGCGACAACTATCGCATCGGTATGGGTGGCGGCGCTGTGTCGAGTGTCAACACCGGTCAATATAACAACGCCATCGAACTCAATGCCGTGCAACGCGCCAACCCGGAAATGCAAAAGCGTGTGTCGAATGTCATTCGCGCATTGGCGGAATCCGACCAAAATCCGATTGTGTCGATTCACGACCACGGCGCAGGAGGTCACCTCAATGCGCTGTCGGAGCTGGTCGAAAGTACCGGCGGCGTCATCAATATAGATGCCCTACCCGTTGGAGACCCGACGCTGTCGTCGAAAGAAATCATCGGCAACGAGTCGCAAGAGCGTATGGGTATGGTTATCGAGCAATCCGACATTGAACGCGTCAAGACGATTGCCGAACGCGAACGTGCTCCGTTCTACGTTGTCGGCGAAACGACCGGCGACCACAAATTCGTGTTCCGCCAAGCCGACGGTGTTAAACCTATCGACCTTGCGATGAGCGATATGTTTGGTAGCTCGCCGACGACCTATATGGTCGACACGACCAAGCCGAGAACGCTAAAGGAGGCAAAATATTCACAAAAACTCATCAACGAATATATCCAAAACGTGCTTCAACTCGAGGCTGTGGCATGTAAAGATTGGTTGACAAACAAAGTAGACCGCTCAGTAACCGGCAAAATCGCTCGCCAGCAATGTCAAGGCGAGATACAACTGCCGCTGAGCGACTGCGGCGTTGTTTCGCTCGACTACACCGGCACAAAAGGTATTGCCACTTCAATCGGTCACGCACCGCAAATAGCACTTGCCAATCCGGCACAAGGCTCGGTAGCGGCTATCGCCGAAGCACTTACAAACATCGTCGGCGCACCGCTTTCGCAAGGGCTTAAGAGCATTTCGCTCAGCGCCAACTGGATGTGGCCGTGCCGCAACGAGGGCGAAGACGCTGCGCTCTATAAGGCGGTCGAGGCTTGCTCGCGCTTTGCCATCGAGTTGGGCATCAACATCCCGACCGGCAAAGACAGCCTTTCGATGACGCAGAAATATGGCAAAAAGAAAATTCTTGCACCCGGCACGGTTATCATTTCGGCTGCCGGAGAAGTCAGCGACGTGCGCAAAACGGTTTCGCCGGTCGTTGTCAACAAGAAGCGGACACACCTATATTATATAGACTTCTCGGGTTCGCCTTTGGCACTCGGAGGCTCTGCCCTCGCCCAATCGCTTAATCGCATAGGCGACGACGTGCCGACAATCGTTTCGGCGGAATATTTCGCCAAGGCGTTCAACACCGTACAGCGTCTCGTCGACGAATCGTTGCTCTTGGCGGCTCACGACGTTTCGGCAGGCGGTCTCATTACAACGCTTCTGGAAATGACGTTCGCCAACACTCGCGGCGGCTTGCAAATCGACTTGAACGAGTTCGACGAGACTGACACTGTCAAACTGCTCTTCGCCGAAAACAACGCATTGGTTGTACAAACCGACAAGCCGAAAGTTGTTGAGCGGATTCTGCAAGAAAACGGCATTGGTTTCAAACGCATCGGCACGCCGACCGACGAGCGCGTAATTATGGTGGACAACGGTGGCAAAGACTACCTGTTCGGCATCGATTATCTGCGCGACCTGTGGTTCAAATCGTCGTATCTGCTCGACCGCAAGCAGAGCGGCAACAAGTGTGCCAAATTACGCTATCTCAATTACAAAAAGCAACCGATACGCTACCGCTTGCCGAAGAGCTTTGCCGGAACGTTCGAATCGCTGGGCATCGACCCGCACCGCCGCACCCCGACAGGCATCAAGGCTGCTATCATCCGCGAAAAAGGAGTCAACGGCGACCGCGAAATGGCGTATTCACTCTACCTCGCAGGATTCGACGTAAAAGACGTTCATATGACCGACCTCACCTCGGGTCGCGAAACGCTCGAAGATGTCAATATGATTGTGTTCTGCGGCGGATTTTCCAACTCCGACGTGCTCGGCTCCGCAAAAGGCTGGGCAGGCGGATTCCTTTGGAACGAAAAGGCAAAACGCGCTCTCGACAATTTCTACCGACGCGACGACACCCTGAGTCTGGGCATTTGCAACGGTTGCCAACTTATGATTGAACTTAATCTTATCAATCCGGAACACAGTCAACGCGCAACGATGGAGCACAACGACTCGCACAAATTCGAATCGCAGTTTGTCGGACTGACCATTCCGGAAAACAATTCGGTAATGTTTAAGTCGCTGTCGGGCTCAAAACTCGGCATCTGGGTAGCCCACGGCGAAGGCAAATTCAATCTGCCGGAAGGCGTCGACAACTACAACGTGGTGGCAAAATACGGCTATGCCGCCTACCCCGCCAACCCGAACGGTTCGCCCAAGGCTGTGGCAGGCATTGCATCGGCAGACGGTCGCCACTTGGCGATGATGCCGCACCTCGAACGTGCCATCTTCCCGTGGCAATGTGGATTCTATCCCGAGAATCGCCGCAACGACGAGATAACTCCTTGGGTGGAAGCTTTTGTTAATGCTCGCAGGTGGATTGAAGAGAAAACAAAGTAACTTCAAGCTCCTTATTAAATAAGAAAAGAGGCGTATGACCATCCCGGTCGACGCCTCTTTAATTTAGTCTGTTCCACTACAAAAATGTTGTCATTTTTAACTATTATCTTGCATTACCTATTCTGTTTTTGTTTTGAATTCATTTGGCTTTACCGATTCGGCGTGCGGCGATACATCCGACGTTTTGGTGTTCGTAAATTCAAAAGTCGTATTGTTCTTGTTTTCATCAAGAGAAACGTCTTTCGAGACACTCTTGTCGGAAGTAGTATACGACCAGCTCCAACCGGTTTCTTCAATAGTCCAAAGACCGGGTGTTAAAGCAATCTCACTTGTGGGTGCATCGCCGTCGGTGCCGGTTAAAACCGTCGTCAGATATGGCTTTCCGCTTGTAAAAGAGCCTCCGTAGACTTTGAAGATGGAGCTTTCGCCCAACTGCAAACCGTTTTTCTTCAGCTTAGCGTAGTAGATTGGAAAACCTGCCGACAGCGCTAAATAATTGCCTGTATTTGCGCTGCGTTGCTCGGCTGACAGCATGGTATTTTCGATACCCTTCTCGCGATTCTCACGTTTGGTAACGTACCGTTTTGCAGCACCAAGGTTGAATCCCGAACTATAGTCGGAGTCGCCGTCGTTATAATCTTCAACCCACCCCATTGCTCTTTGCGATACGGGATAAGGATACGAGCCTGTATATGTACCGAGTTTCACGTTTGTCAAATCGGGCAATGTGACTTGAGTAGTTCCATTCCAACCGGAACCATCAACAACGATATCACCGCCGCCATTGGTTGCCTTATTGCCGTAGATGGCGCATAAAACGTCCGCACCCGAAGTGATGTCGAATTTGGCGCCGCCGCTGACAAAGATGCCGCCGCCAAAGCCTTTGGCGCCCTCGCTCCACATACCGCCGGTTGCCGTAACTCCGGTAGCCTCTGTAGCTGTTGCGCTATTGTTGTATATCGTGCCCGACTTGAATTCACCCTGTGCTTGGCAAATGCCGATTGCGCCGCCGTAGGTGGCATTGTTGCCCGTCATGGTTACTTCTTCCATTATTAAATTGATATCATCATAGCATTGATTGGCTATGCCTAAACCCCAGTCGTTACCATCGGCAAGGATAGCTCCGCCGCGAGTAGCTTTATTATTCTTGATTGTCGACGATTTAAGCGTCACATCGATAACCTTTGCTTTTTCAATTGATAATGCCTTATCATCCTCATTCACACTACGAATCATAATGGCACCGCCATCACCGGATAACACTTGATTAGCCGCCATAGAGAGACCCTCGAGCGTACACTTTGTAAGGGGCACAGCATGGTCGACTTCTACTTCGGTAAACTTATATCCAGTATCAGTAATCACATATCGCTGGTTTACAAGAGCAATTGCGCCACCACCGCCTCCATTTGTCGAATTCGCTCTAATCTCATTGTTGTTAAACGTAACGTCTTTAACCGTCAAAGTACCTCCATTACCGAAATAGAGTCCGGCTCCATAGCCTTCATAACCGGGCTTTTCGTCATCACGGAAAGTACCCGATAGCTTGTTTTTATAAAATTGGCCACCTGTAATTGTCGCCGTGCTATTATTGGTGATATACAGACCGGCGCCTCTATAACTGCCATTATTACTTTCATAATTTGTATTAACAGAATTTAGTATCACATGATTGGCATAAATGCCACCACCATATTTAAAACCATTATTGCCCGAGAATGTACATCCTGTTACATTTACCGACTTACAATCTTGAGTCCATAGTCCGTTACCATAATTCGTAGGTCCGTTACCTGAAAATGTAATATTCTCCAAAGTAATAGCATCTGAATTCATTCCGGCTATAGCACCACCACACACAGCCTCATTTGAAGAGTTGAAAGTCATTTGGGTGTTTCGAAGTTCAATGCTACTTTCGTTCGGATTCGCAAAACCATCGGCATCGTAAGTACCATTGTTCTGCTGACAAATGCCGCCGCCATATCCTTCGCACCTGTTTTTCATGAACGTAATAACACCCGACTTTGAGTTGTCGTTCAAAACATTCACTCGCCAAACGTACAAACCACCGCCATTTGATGTGCCACTACTGTTTTTGTAAGCCACATTATTCGCAATCGTTCCTGAATTCAGATACACATTGCAAGTATAATCCCCGTATTCATTGGTAAAATAAATGCCACCACCCTCGGCAACGCCGTTGTTGTCGTGAATATTTGCGCCGTCGACATTTAGATTTATCGTCGAACCGGCGGTCAAATTACAGTCACCATTTACACGAACTGCAACACCTCCGCCTTTACAATTTACACCGGTGCTATTATCATATCCATAATTATTATTGCCGACCTCAAGAGAAGCGGGAAGAGTGTAATTATATGGGCCGGATAGGTTATTCATATTCCTCGGACATATATACAAGCCACCACCATAGCCCAAACATTTGTTGTTATTGATTATTATAGAACCTGACGCCTCAAATTCGCACAGCGTTTCGACATATATAGCGCCGGCATCCGCGCCACTAAAGTTATCATGGAAATTGCATCCGTGTTTGATACCCAATTTCGTATACTGCTTTGTTGTAGGATTGGTTTCATAAGAATTTAGAAAGTATGGCGAAGCAGTCCATTTGATGCACGCACAAGAGTTTGGTGTCCAGTTATGATGCATCTCAGTATCAGTCAAGAACACTTGACCTCTCCAGTTGTCCTCGGCATAGATTGCTCCACCAAAATCAGTGTTTGATTGTTGTTTAGTGCTATGGCCTTTCGAACAACAATAGCGGAATTCGCTATTTTTAATCTCAACATTATTTCTGTGCCAAGGGTTTGTGTTTGACGAATGGGACAATCCTCCTGCCATATAAATTGCCGAACCATGCGTGGAATTCAGATATTGGAATATGCAGTGGTCGATTGTTGTATCTCCCATATATGATTCATCACCCCCGAGCCATCCACAGCCAAGTTTCACTGCTCCTGCCGTTGGTTCTGTCAAATTCTCATAATTTTGTATTGTAACATATTTTAGACTTAGAATACCTTGGCTGCCAATCATTTCCCAAGAAAGACTATTCGCGCTTCCGGTAAAGTAAGACCCCCAATA
>JBJEDP010000044.1:0-2024 GCA_051872175.1 Candidatus Limisoma sp. | reverse complement strand
GTACGATTGCCCCTGTAAGGGGCTTATAATTAAAAGAACGTTTGTGCAAGGCGAGTGCAGAGACCGACAAACTTGTTTGGTCGGGCTATGCCGAGCCGCCGCCAAAGGTGCATTTATATGAAAGTTGGAACGCCTTGCGGTTGAAACTTGCTGCAGATTATATCCCCTGCGCACGGTCTCCATAGGAAAATTTGCCCGTTTTACTCAATTTTTATTAAATATCGTTTGAAAGGGAGAAGAAATTAAGTATATTTGCCGCGAATAAGGTTATTAAAAGCACCTTTTTGGAAATTCTCCTTTCTGAAAACATTTTGTGAAATACTGTTTTGCTCTTTCCACAAACAGGTTTCATGGAATTTATATAGGAAACAATTTTATTCATTCTAAAACCAATATTATCATTATGGCACGCAGAACAACTATCAAGCTGCTCGCAAAAAGCCTTTTGTGCGCGGTCTGCGGTTTTGCTCTCACCGCTTGCGTCGACGACAAGTACGACGTAGACAGTATCGACCTCACTATGGGTCTCGGCAGCGACGGGCTCGGCATGACGCTCGGCGCAACCGAAAAAATTTATCTGGGCGATATGCTCAACGTGGACGAGGACGACCTTTGGCACAAAGATGCCAACAACCTCTTCTACCTTGTGCAGAACGGCACCACATCTTTCGACTACCACGTGCAAGACGTGACGACGAAAATCGACGAGGCTAAGCTGACGCCTACAGACGAGGTGTTCAACTTTGACCGTATCGGCCTCCCTGGTTCAGTTACGTTGAACGCAGGTAATTCGCTTTCGGATATCCTCGGATTTAACCTCACTAAGGTTGATGCAGAGAAAAACTTCAATTTCAACATGACCGGAATCATGGACGACATTGTAAGCATCAAGAGCATCACGCCGAAAAGCAGTACCAGCCGCTTCAAGCTCGTGCTCGAAATCCTCTCAAATACCGGCACGCAGGATTTTTACTTCAAAAAAATTGAAGGCATGAAAATCACCTTCCCCGACTTTATCATAAGTAACGACCTTACCAATCATACCAAAACGTTCGAGGATCAAACGTCGCTTGCACAGACCAACAGGCTGACGCTCGGCACTGTCTCGCTCGACGAGGTACTCATCTCTAATGAAACATTGGGTAAGAAAATCGAGAACGGCGAAATCGACTTGAAAGGCATGATTAAGATGGAAGGCTCATTCGACGTCTGCACCAAGCGCAACGTAACGCTCGGCCCCGGTTCATACATCAACGTGCACCTCATCGTGACCCTCGAAGGCAACGCGCCCGAGAATGGCAAAATCCTCGTAGATCTGGACAAGGTGAGCGGCGTGTACAATCCTACGGTACACGTGGGCGACGTAGCGCCTTTTGACATTGCCGAACAGTTGCCCGACTTCTTGAAAGACAACACGGTTAAGATTGACGTGGCCAACCCGACCATTAAGTTTAATGTAGACCTGTCGGAAGTGCCTATGTCGTTTGAGTTCCAAGGCAAGATGTGGGGACTTGACAAGAACGGGCAGCCTACCAGCGAACCTATCTACTTCCCGAAACAGGCAGCAAGACATGCCACGCTGAACAAGCACGACCGCTCGGGTGTTTACTTCTATCAGGGCAACAGTCCCTACGACCCCGATGGCGTGGAAGCAGGTGCCAACATCTACGATGTACCCAACCTTAGCAAGCTCATCGACCCCATTCCCGAAAACATCAAGGTTGATATGCCCGATGGCAGCGTGCGCATCAAGCAGGGCGAACTTAACACCATCACGCTCGGCAGAGACTACAACGCCGGTATCGACTACGAAATCTTTATTCCCTTCGAATTCAACCACGGGTTGAGCATTCTCTACCGCGACACCACAGACTGCATGAACGACGACCTGAAAGACTATCAGGCATCGGGCGTTACCGTGACGGCAGAGGCAAAGAACACCGTGCCCCTAGAACTGACGGTCGAACTGAAAGCACTCGACGTCTGGGGCAACAATATCGCGTTCGCACAGCCTGCAACGGGAA